>QHVW01000411.1 GCA_003223675.1 Acidobacteriota bacterium | reverse complement strand
GGCCGGGGTCTCGAAGCTGATGAAATCCCCTTGGGGCTGCCCCTCGAAGGCGCGCGGGAAGCGTCGATTGGCCTCCTCGCGGGATGAGACTTCCAGGGTTACGGTACGCATCTCAGGATCTCCAACGGCGTACGCCATGCCGGCGAGGATACCAGTCCCGCCTGCGCTCCCGGAGGGCACCTCCTCTTTTGAACGACCTATGGAGGATTCTCAAATGCGCCAATGTCTCCGGATTCTGCTACTGATGGCCCTCTGTACCCTCTTCGCCGTGGCGGCCGGCCTGGCCCAGACGCCTCAGCCCACCACGGCGGCGCCGCAGGCGGTCCCCACGGTTGCGCAGTTCCTGGCCACCCTGTCGGCCACTCCGGGGGAGGTCCCCGGCACCGGGCTCCTGCCGCCCAACCCCAAGCTCGCCTCCACCACCTGCACCAGCGACGCGGACTGCGCAGCCAACGAGAAATGCTGCTATCCCTGCGGCATCCCCGACTGCAACTTCGTCTGCATGAAGGTGAAGCGCTGCCCGCTGTTCCCGTAGCGCCGGCCGGCTGAGCTCCGAACAGCCCCCCGCAGCACAGTCCCGCCCACGCTCCCGGGGGGCACCTCCTCTTTTGAACGACCTATGGAGGATACTGAAATGCGCCAATGTCTCCGGGTTCTGCTGTTGATGTCCCTCTGTGCTCTCTTCGCCGTGGCGGCGGGGGCCCAGACGCCGCAAGCGGCCACGGCGCCGCAGGCGGTCCCCACGGTCACGCAGTTCCTGGCCACTCTGTCGGCCACCCCGGGGGAGGCTCCCGGCACCGGGCTCCTGCCGCCGAGCCCCAAGCTCGCCTCGACCGTCTGCACCAGCAACGCGGACTGCCCCACGGGCCAGCTCTGCTGCTACCCCTGCGGCAGGTTCGGCTGCGACTTCGTGTGCATGGCGGTGACGACCTGCCCGCACTTCCCATAGCCCCGGCGGTCCCACACTGCCCCCTTTCCACAATCGGGAAAGGGGGCAATCCTCTATCTATCTGTATATCAATGATTTGGTGCCTCAGGGCACACACCTTGCAGCCTCCGCTCGTAGCCAGCGCTACCGGCGCGCGGCGGGCTCAGGACGTCTCATCAAACCCTTCTTCTCCGAGTTGTCCCGAGCCGGGCTTCAGCCGGTGAGGAGGGCTTCCATGTCACACTGGACTCGCCGTCAATTCATCTATAGCTCGGCCGCGGCGCTGGGCTCGCTCGCCACGGGACGGTCCCTGCTGTGGGCGGATTCGGGCAAAGGCCTGCCGAAACCCGACAAGAGCGGCATCAAGCACGTGGTCGTGGCCATGATGGAGAACCGTTCCTTCGATCACTTCCTCGGCTGGCTCCCGGGCGCCGACGGCCGGCAGGCCGGCCTTGTCTACACGGACAGCCTGGGGAACGCCTTTGAGACCCATCCGCTGGCGCCCGATTTCCAGGGGTGCGGCCACCCCGATCCCGACCACTCGTACGCGGGCGGCCGGACCGAATACGACAACGGCCTCTGCGACGGCTGGCTGCGCGCGGGGACCAACGACGTCTATGCCATCGGCTACTACACCCAGAACGATCTGCCGTTCCTCGGCCAGGCCGCGCCGGACTGGACGGTCTGCGACCGCTATTTCGCCCCGATCATGGCGTCGACCTACCCCAACCGCATCTACCAGCACGCGGCGGTCACCGACCGGATCGACAACACCCTCTCGCTCTCGACCCTGCCCACGATCTGGGACCGCCTGGCCGCGGCCCAATTGCAGGGGCGCTACTACTTCAGCGACATCCCCTTCATCGCTCTGTTGTGCGGGAAGTACGCCTCGATCACGCGGACCTACAACCAGTTCCTCCAGGACTGCGCCTCCGGCGACCTGCCCGAGGTGGCCTTCGTGGACCCGCCATTCTTCGGCGAAGAATCCGGCGGGTCGTCCGACGACCACCCCCACGGCGACATCCGCGCCGGTGAATGGTGGCTCTATCAGACCTATCGCGCGGTGACCACGGGCCCCGACTGGAAGCACACGGTGCTGGTCATCAACTTCGACGAGTGGGGCGGTTTCTTCGATCACGTGCCGCCGTCGGAGGCGCCCGACGTGGACCCCGCCCTCGCGCTGCGCGGCTTCCGGGTCCCCTGCGTGATCGTCTCGCCGTTCTCGGCGCCCGGCGCGATCGACCATGGCGTCTACGATCACACCTCGGTTCTGAAGATGATCGAATGGCGCTGGGGGCTGCCGCCGCTCTCCGCCCGCGACGCCGCCGCGAGCAACTTGGCGGAAGCGCTCGATTTCAACCTCGTGCGCCACAGCGCCCCGGACTACGCCGTGCCGTCCTTCAGCTCGGCGGCGTGTCCGAGCGCGTAGAGAGGGGAAAGGTGAAAGACAACCGGCTGCCCTCGCCGGCCTGGCTCTCGGCCCAGATCGTCCCGCCATGAGCTTCGACGATGCAGCGGGAGATGTACAGGCCGAGGCCCAGGCCTCTGCGATCGTCGGCGCCGACCTGCCAGAACCGCTCAAAGATCAGCTCCAGCATGTTGCCGGGGATACCCGGTCCGGTGTCGGCGACGCAACAGAGAGCTTGGCCCGCGGCGCGTTCGACGCGAATCGAAATCTTGCCGCCTTCCGGGCTGAATTTGATCGCATTGGTGAGGAGATTGGCGAGGACCTGCATCATCCGGTCGCAGTCGAAATCCGCCAGGATGGACGGCTCGGCGCTTTCCGATACGAGAGAGATTCCCTTCGCGGACGCGACCGGCCCGAACGTCTCCATCGCCTCGGCGACCAGAGCACAGAGGTCCTGGCGGCTGGGTGTCACCGCCAGCTTGCCGGCGTCGATGCTCGTGACGTCGACCAGGTCTCCGATCAGCCGGATCATGCGGGCGGCGTAGCGATCGATGCGCTTCACTCCGGCGAGCACCTGCCGGCCCGCCTCGTCGTCCGCGGCGCGGATCGAGAGCAGGTCCGCGCTCACGACGATTCCTTGCAGCAGGTTTCGCAAGTCGTGGCTCACGATGCCCAGGAAGCCGTCCCGGTTGGCGATGGCGAAATCGGAACGCGCGCGCTCGGTCAGCAGATGCCGGTCGGTCTTCTCTCTTTCCAACGGCAAGAGCCTGTGCAGCGCGCGCGCATACGCCTCGCGTTCGCGGCGGAGACTCTCATCCGCGGCCGCCCGCTCCCTCTGGAGAACCGCGTCCTCCACCGCTCTCTCTTCGCCGATGGTTTCGCGCGCGCCAACTGGAACCGGCGGCTTTTCCTGATCCAGCTTCTGGTCGGCTTTGTCGCGCGCCTCGTTCAACACGGCGTCGGCGACCTCCCGGGCGCGATCGACGACCGCGTCGGCCGCGTCTTCGAGAGACTCCTGTTTCACGAGCAGGGCCTGGTCCGTCTTGTGCCGCTCGATCCGCAGGCTCTCGTCCGTCTCGTCGCGCTCCGGGCTCTGGCTCTTGTCTTCTGAGATCATACGGTATCCTAGCACCGTCGCCTTCCCCACGTCCCGACTTGACACAGCCAACTTTGTGTTGCAAAGTACTTGGCATGCGTGACCTGCGGCGCGTCCAATGCGCGGATCCCCAGCAAGCAGCGAGCTCGGTGCCGGCTACGGGTCGATGCCTGCCCGAGCCTCCAAGCTGCGAGTGACGAGAATGCGGTTCCTACGTCGCAGGCTCCCGACCTTCCTCGTACTGGCGCTGCTCGGAGCTCTCGCGCTCGGCGCATTGGCAGGGTTCCTCTGGCTCGAGCACCGGTCCGAGATCACGCTCCCGTTCTATACGGGCCCCTTCACCGTCGGCCGCGCGATCTACGATTGGACCGACCCTGTGGCGGTAAACACGCTGGCGCCCGCTCCGGGAACGAAGCAGGAGCTCCTCGTCTGGATCTGGTATCCGTCGGCGGCCGGACCCTCGGTGGTGATGGATGACTACCTTCCAGCGGAGCTGAGGCCGAAGGCCGAGGCCTCGGATGGCGCCAACATTTGGACGCTTCTGACGCGAGACCTGTCGAAAGTCCACGGGCACAGCGCTCGTGACCCCGGCGTCTCACCGCGGCAGCGATCGTATCCCGTGGTGATCATGAGAGCCGGCGCTTCGGCCCCCGTGCTCAACTACTCGACCCTCGCCGAGGATCTGGCGAGCCACGGGTACATCGTCGTGGGCTTCGATGCCCCCTATCTCACGAGACGCGTCGTGTTTCCCGACGGCAGGCGGATGGATCGGACGGAGCAGAATGATCCTGAGAGGTGTTTGGCCTCGGACCGGGGCCAAGTGGAACAGTGTATAAACCGAGTGATCACCGCATGGTCCAGCGACATCGCGTTCGTGCTCGATCGCCTCGCCCGGCTGAACGAGCTCGACTCCTCAGGACGGTTCACCGGACGCATCGATATGACGCGCGTGGGCGTCTTCGGTCACTCGTTGGGTGGGGCCGTGGCCCTGCAATTCTGCCACGAGGATCCCCGGTGCAAGGCCGGCATCGACGTCGACGGCGCTCCGCACGGCAGCGTGCTTCGAGACGGGCTCGCGCAGCCGTTCATGTTTCTCCTCAGCGACCACAGCCGGGAGTCCGACCCGGCGAGCGCTCAGATCAAGGCCGACATCCAGTCGATCTATGATCGCATCCCTCCCAACCGGAGATTGCGCGTGGCGATTCGAGGCGCCTTCCACTTCATGTTCAGCGACGACGGCGCCCTGTTGAAGAGCGGTATCGTGCGCGGGGTGCTTCGTCTGTCGGGAAAGGCCGCTATCGACGGACGCCGCCAGCTTGCGGTCACGACGTACTGCGTACACACCTTCTTCGACCATTATCTGAGAGGAACGGGCGGCTCGCGGTTGAGCCTCTCATCTCCCCAGTATCCGGAGATTCAA
>QHVW01000410.1 GCA_003223675.1 Acidobacteriota bacterium | reverse complement strand
GCCGTAGCGCAGCTCAGCGCTCTTGTTGAGGTCGTACTGCCGCTCGGCGGCCTCGATCTCCTGGCGCGCCTTCTCGATCTGCTCGCGCAGGCCGCGCACCTCCTCGATCGAGTGCTTCTCGGCCTCCCACTGCGCCCGCATGGCGTCGGCCTGAGTCTTGAGGTCCGCCAACTCGCGGCGGAGATCCTCCAGCCGGTCCTGGCTCGCCTTGTCCTTCTCCTTCTTGAGCGCCGCCTCCTCGATCTCGAGCCGCATCACCCGGCGGGTGACCTCGTCGAGCTCCTGCGGCATCGAGTCGATCTCGGTGCGCAGCATGGCCGACGCCTCGTCGATCAGGTCGATCGCCTTGTCGGGCAGGAAGCGGTCGGTGATGTAGCGGTTGGAGAGCACCGCCGCGGCCACCAGGGCGTTGTCCTGGATACGGACGCCATGGTGCACCTCGAAGCGCTCGCGCAGGCCGCGGAGGATCGAGACCGTGTCCTCGACGCTCGGCGGCTCGACCATCACCGGCTGGAAGCGCCGCTCCAGCGCCGCGTCCTTCTCGATGTTCTTGCGGTACTCGTCGAGCGTGGTGGCGCCGATGCAGTGCAGCTCGCCGCGGGCCAGCATGGGCTTGAGGAGGTTCCCCGCGTCGGGAGAGCCCTCGGTCTTGCCGGCGCCCACGATGGTGTGGAGCTCGTCGATGAAGAGCAGGATGCGCCCCTCGCTCTGCTTGACCTCGTTGAGCACGGCCTTCAGCCGCTCCTCGAACTCGCCGCGGTACTTGGCGCCGGCGAGCAGCGAGCCCATGTCGAGCGAGAAGATGGCGCGGTCCTTCAGCCACTCGGGGACGTCGCCGCGCACGATGCGCTGCGCGAGCCCCTCGACGATGGCCGTCTTGCCCACGCCCGGCTCGCCGATCAGCACCGGGTTGTTCTTGGTCCTCCGCGACAGGATGCGGACGACGCGCCGGATCTCGGCGTCGCGGCCGATCACCGGGTCGAGCTTGTTGCGCCGCGCCTCGGAGACGAGGTCGACGCCGTACTTCTCGAGCGCCTCGTAGGCCACCTCGGGCATGGCGCTGGTCACCCGCTGGTTGCCCCGCACCGCCGTGAGCGCGCCGAGGACGCGGTCGCGGGTGATGCCGAGCTGCGCCAGCAGGCGGCCGAGCGGCGAAGCGGAGCCTTCCTCGACCATGGCCAGGAGCAGGTGCTCGACGGAGACGTACTCGTCCTTGAGCCGCTTGGCCTCGTCCTCGGCCCGGATCAGGATCTGCTGCAGCCGCTGGGTGAGATAGATCTTGCCCGCCTCGGCGCCGGGGCCTGAGACCTTGGGACGGCGCGACAGCTCACGCCCGACCTCGGCCTTGAGCGCCTCGGTGGGCGCCTCCATGCGGGCGAGCAGACGGGGAACGAGGCCCTCGGGCTGCTCCAGAAGGGCGAGCAGAAGATGCTCTCCATCGACCTCCTGGTGACCGTAGCGCAGGGCCTTGGTCTGGGCGCTCTGGAGCGCCTCCTGGGATTTCTGGGTCAGTTTGTTGATATCCATAGCGTTATACCCTCACTGCCTCCGGTTTTGAATTCCATGTAGGGACCGTTGGCAAAAACATCCTCAAGCCTCCTCAAGCCTCCACCTCTCCCTCGGCCGCCACCTCGGCGAGCTGCCGGTAGAGCTCGCGCTCGCGGTCGGAGAGGTTCTCGGGGATCACGATGCGGATCTCCGCCAGCAGGTCCCCCTTGCCGCCGCCGGACTGCGAGAGCCCGCGCCCCCGCAGCCGGATCTTGCGGCCGGAGGAGGAGCCCGCCGGGATCTTCACCCGCAGCGTGCCGGTGGGGGTCTCGACATCCGCCTCGCCACCCAGCGCGGCCACCGGCGGATGGACCGGGACATGGGTCAGGATGTCCGACCCCTCGACCCGGTAGCGTGGATCGGGCGCGATCTCGATCTTCAGGAACAGATCGCCCGCCGGTCCGCCGCCCAGCCCCGTCGAGCCTTGTCCGGCCAGGCGGATCCGCTGGCCCGAGCGCACCCCCTCGGGGATCTTGATCGTCAGCGTCTTGCGCTGCCCCGTGTTGGGATCGGAGATGGCGATCTCCCGCGAGCCGCCGCGGACCGCCTCCTCGACCGACAGGGTGATCGTCGCCTCGGAGTCGCCCCCCGCCTGGGGGATGTTGCCGAAGCCGGCTCCCTGTCCTCCAAAGCCGGCCGCGCCGCCGCGCCGCCGGCCGCCCGGACCGCCACCTCCGAAGAGCATCTCGAAGAAGTCGCTGAACCCCGCGCCACCACCGGCGCTCCGGAAGTCGCCGAAGCCGCCGCCCCCGCCCCCCTGGCCGAAGTCGAAGTGGATCCCCTCCCAGCCCGGAGGCGGACCGCCCTGGCCTCCGCCCATCCGGTTCCAGTTGGAGCCGAACTGGTCGTACTTCTTCCGCTTGTCCGCGTCCTTCAGGACCTCGTAGGCCTCGCCGATCTCCTTGAACTTGACCTCGGCCTGCGGGTCCTTGTTGACGTCCGGGTGGTACTTCCGCGCCATCTTCCGGTACGCCTTCTGGATGTCCTCCTGGGACGCTTCCTTCTTGACGCCCAGAGTCGCGTAGTAGTCCTTGTATTCCAAGAGATCGTCTCCCCTCCGACTTCGACGGCCGGCCTCCAACAGGTTTGAGTTGCCGGCACTCAAATCATAGAACAGGCGGGAAGATTTTTCCATTCCTCGGGACGAGGAGAGGGGGGGAAAGCTTTAGGAGGTCTTTGTCAAGGTTGGGGGAGTCTCCCACCTCGGCGAGGGGCGTAGAGACGTCCCAGTCCGTTTCAGCACGATGCTCGCAGGCCTCCAGCGTCGGGACGTCTCTTCGGAGGGCATGCTCTGGCTGTCATGGCGCCCCTTCCGGGGCACGCCCCACCCGATCGGCGCGGGTAGCAGGCGTGGGTGATCTCGGGAGGGAGACGTCCCGGCGGTGGAGGTCTGCCCGCGTTGTGCTGAACCGGACTGGGACGTCTCTACGCCCTTCGCTGCTGAGCCCGATCAAGTAGCGGGGGAGAAGCCGTGCTGAACGAGATGGGAGCGGATCCGGTCGGCTGCCGGAAGCTTGAGGCGTTCGGCCGATTCCAGGGAGCGGCGGAGGAGCTCGCCGGCCTCCTCGCGGTCTTCCGGCTCCTGCCGTTCCAGGTAGAGCAGGGCGAGGCTCTCCTGGGCGAAGACGAGGTCGTAGATCGAGCCGAGCCGCTGGAGGATGGGAATCTGCTCGGTTTGCCGTGTTTGGATCGCCTCGTCGAGCCGTCCCAGGCTGTAGAGGCTTTCCGCGATTCTGCCCAGGCAGACGGCGAGCTCACGCATCTCCCCCAGAGCCTCAATCAAGGGTTTTTGCTTCCGCAGGATTTCTAGCGCCTTCTCAGGCTCACCTCGGGCGTTCAGAATGGTCGCGATCTTATACTTGGTGATAGCCACAGCCCCCGATTCACCAAGCATCTCGTAGATCGGGAGCTCTTCCGTTTGCCTGATCTTCAGAGAGGCGTCGAGATCTTCCTGTGCCTGCAATATATCGGCGATTCTTCCCAAGGTAACTGCCCGCGCGCGAACATCCTGGATCGCTTCAAAGGAAGGAAGAAGCTCC
>QHVW01000409.1 GCA_003223675.1 Acidobacteriota bacterium | reverse complement strand
GTCCGCCGGGCGGCTGCGCTACCCGGAGCGGTTCCGCAACGGGCTCTCCTCCGGTACGCCGGTCCAGGCTGGCGAGGTGCTGGCGCGGCTGGTCAACACCGACACGGAGTCGGGCGTGGCCGAGGCCAAGCTCCGTCTGGCGGCGGCCACCTCGGATCTGGCGCGCTATCAGAAGGCCTTCGACTCCGGGGTCGTGCCGGCGGCGACGCTCGCCACCTACAAGGCGGAGGCCGATCTCGCCGCCCAACGTCTGGAGGCGGCCCGGCAGAAGAAGGGGACCCTGGAGCTCCGCTCGCCGGTGGCGGGGTGGCTCCTCGTCGAGCGGCAGCTCCCGCCCGACGGGGAGGTCCAGGCCGGCGCCGTGCTCGCCCGCGTGGCCGCCGGCGGGCCGCCGCGGGTCGAGGCGCGGGCGGCGGCCGGGGACCGCGGGCGGCTCCATCCGGGTCTGGGGGTGCGCTTCGTCCTCCCCGGCACGCCTGGAGCGGCCGGGCGCGGGACGATCCGGGAGATCTCGCCCATGCTGGAAACCGGGGGCACCGCGCCGGTGGTGGCCGAGGTGACCGAGGGGGCCGGCCTGCCGGCGCCGGGCGAGGGGGTCGAGGTCCACGTCGAGCTCGACCCGCGCCCCGACGCGGTCACCGTGCCCGAGGAGGCGCTCGTCGTCTCCGAGGGGGGGAGCGCCCTCTTCGTGGTCGAGGGGGGGACGGCGCGGCGGCGGGCCGTGACCACCGGCGGCCGGGCGGACGGCCGGATCGAGGTGGTCTCGGGGCTGGCGGCCGGCGACAAGGTGGTGGTGAACGGCGCCGCCCTGCTCACCGACGGCGCCAGGGTAGAGGCGGTCGAGGATGCCGCGAAGGCGAAGACGGAGAAGGGGCGGTGATCCGCCGCGCCATCGAGCGGCCGGTCTCGACGCTGCTGGGCGCGCTGACGGTGGTCGTGCTGGGGGTCTTCTCCCTGCTCCGGCTCCCCGTCTCGCTCCTCCCCTCCCTGGAGCGCCCCGGGCTCACGATCACGGCCACGGCTCCGGGGAGCGCCCGCGAGGAGCTGCTGGAGCGCGTCACCCGGCCGCTGGAGCAGCGTCTGGCGGCCATCCCCGGAGTGACCGCCGTGCGCAGCTCGACCGGCGACGGCTTCGCCCGCGTGCGCGTCGAGAGCGAGTGGCAGACCGACCCCGACCGGCTGCGGATCGAGGCCGAGCGCCGCCTCGCCGGGCTGGAAGCAGCGGGAGTCGCGCTCGCCGTCGAGCTGGTGGCGGGGGATTCCGAGCCGATCGTCGAGGTGGCCGTCTTCGGCGGTGACTCGGGACCGCGGACCGCCTTCACCCGCGAGGTGCTGGTGCCGGAGCTGGCCCGGCTGGAGGGGGCGGGGAAGATCGAGACGCTGGGGATGGCGCCGCTCCATCCGGTGGTCCGGCCGCGCGCTGCGGCCCTGGCGGCCCGCGGGCTCAACCCCTCGGACCTCGTGGCCCGCCTGAAGCCCGTGGGCGAGAGCGTGGCCGCCGGCCGCACGCGGGCGGGAGCGGCGGTGCGCCCGCTGCTGGTGCGGGAGGACGCCCCCTCGCTCGACGCCCTGCGCGCCCTCCGCATCCAGGGCCCGAAAGGTGAGAGCGTGCTGGGGGACGTGGCGGATGTGGCGATCGAGGAGGTGCGGGACGGCACCTTCTTCCGCCTCGACGGTCGGGAAGGGACGCTGGTGCGCGTCTACCGCGCTCCGGAGGCCAACGCGGTGGCCCTGGCCGCCCGGGTGCGCGAGCGCGCCGCGGAGCTGGGGAGGCGGACCGCCGCCGGGCTGCGCGTCCAGGTGGCGGTGGACCGCAGCCAGGAGGTGGTGGCGGCCCTGCGCGAGCTGGGGCTGGCGGCGCTGATCGGCCTGATCCTCGGAATCGCCGTGCTCCGGCTGCTGCTCGGCCGCTGGCGTCCCACCCTGGCGCTGGCGATCGCCGTGCCGTCCTCGATGCTCGCCACCTTCTCCGCCTTCCACCTCTGCGGCGTGCCGCTCGACGTGGTCTCCCTGGCCGGCCTGGCCCTCGCCGCCGGCATGCTGGTGGACAGCTCGATCGTGGTGCTGGAGGCGATCGAGACGGCCCGCGCCCGCGGGGAGGCCGAGCCGGAGATCGCCGGCACGCGGCAGATCGCCCTGCCGGTGATCGCGGGGTTCCTCACCACGGCCGTGGTCTTCCTCCCCCTCGTCTACCTCCAGGGGCTGGCCCGGGCCTTCTTCGGCGCCCAGGCGTTCGCCATCGTGGCCTCCCTCGCCGCCTCGCTCCTCTTCTCGCTGACCGTGACCCCGGTGCTCGCCCGCGACCGGCGGGCCGGCGTAGCGCGAGGATGGACTCCTGGCCGCGCCGCCTATCTCCGCCTGCTCGACGGTGCCCTGGCACGGCCGGCCCTGCCGGTGCTGGGAGCCCTGGCGGCCACGGCCGTGGCGCTGCTGGCGGTGGCCGTTCTCCCCCGCGAGCTGGTGCCGGACGCCGCGGCGCGGGACCTGGTGGTGCGCTACCGGCTCGACCCCGATCTCGCGCCCGAGGCGGCGCGGCGGCTGGGAAGCATCGTGGAGGCGAAGGCAGCCGAGATCATCCGACCGATCGGACGGATCGGTCGGATCGGTCGGATCGCCTGGCAATCCCCTGACGACCAAGCCGAGGAAACGGGAAAGATCGAGCTCCGCTTCGCCGATCCGGCGAGCGCGGCCCAGGCGCGGAAGAGGTTGCGGAGCTCTCTGGCCCGCCTGCCCGGTGTCGAGGTCTGGGTGGAGCCGCGGCCGAGCGCCTTCCTCCAATCGATCGAGAAGGCCGGCCGGCGGCTGGAGGTGGTGGCCTCGGCGGCCACGCCGGAGCGGGCCGCGGCCCTGGCCCGCCGGGCCGAGGAGCGGCTGCGGAGCGCGGCCGGGCTGCGCGAGGCCCACCTCCGCCGCGAGCAGGACCGCGCCGCCCTCCTCCTGACCTGGGACGTCCCCCGGCTGGCCTCCCTCGGCGCCGACCGCGACCGCTTGGAGGAACAGGTGCGCCAGGCGCTGGCCGACCAGACCGCCGGCCGCGTCCACATCGACGGCGTGGAGCCGGACGTGGTGGTCC
>QHVW01000408.1 GCA_003223675.1 Acidobacteriota bacterium | reverse complement strand
CACGAGCTGCATCAGCTTGTCGGCGCTCAGGCCCGAATGAGCCAGGGCGGAGAGGAGGCCGCCAACCCCCCCGGACGAGCCCGTGAAGCCTTCGATCAGCCCCCCGATCTCGCCGAGGAGCCCGCCACCGGCGGCGGTGCCGGGCGCCGCGCTCGCCTGGGCGACCGTGGCGGTGCCCATCCATTTCGAGGCCTCGGGCACCGCCTGGAGGAGCTGCCCGAAATCGGCCTCCGAGGCGTGCTCGCGGATCAGGTTCAGCAGCGCCCCCGCCCCCACCTCGGTCTGCCCCGGATGGGTGCCCAACTGGTCGACCAACTGACTCAGGATCTCGTCCATTCCCTTCCCCTTTCGCGAGGTTTCCCAGATTACATCACGGATTCGGCCGCAGCGGTCTCCGGCGCCGAAACGGCCGGCGCCGCACTCATCCGCTCCAGCCGCTTGTTGAACCGGCGGCCGAAGACCTTGGCCATGGCGCGGAGCTTGAGCGTCTGCAGCGGATACCGGTGGGAGCTCAGGGCCCGGCACTCCTCCGGCAGCATCACCAGGCTGACGTGGATGTTGGGCGCCACCCCGATCGGCAGCCCCTTCTCCATGCAGGCCTCGAAGAGCCGGCGGAAGACGGGGATCATCTCCTCCGTCTCCGGCGGCTCGGCGTTCTGGAGGTCGGTGCCGGTCAGTGGCCGGAAGACGCAGACGGTGGGCACGGCGCCGACCGAGGTGATCCAGTCGATGGCGCGGATCGACGACTCCGGCGGCTCGAGACCCGCGATGATCTCGCCGTTGGTCACCCACGGCTCGTCCCGGGGCCCCTTGCGGGTGAGGGCGGCGCAGTAGCGCACCGCCTCCAGGTAGTGGTCGAGCCCGTACTCAGCGTGCTTGCCGGGGCAGATCTCCTCGAAGAGCTGGCGGTCGAAGATCTCGAAGCAGAAGGAGACGCGGTTGACGCCGATCGCCCGCAGATGGTCGTAGCGCCGGAGATCGCGATGAGGGGGCGTCTGCACGCCCACCAGGAGCCCCAGCTCGCGCTTGATGCGGACGATGAACGGCTCCAGGATGTCGAGGTAGGTGTCCCCCTCGTAGTGCCCGGTGTTGAAGTCCACGTAGGTGATCCCCGACTCCTCCCGCGCCGCCCGCACCACCTCCATCACCTCGTCGATCGACTTGTCGTCGGCGTCGTCGATGCCGAGGTTCAGACCCACCGAGCAGAACTTGCAGTTGACCTTCTCCGGCTTGGCCGTCCAGTACTCGCAGACCTTGGCCTGATAGATGCCGAGATAGGTCCCCTGGAGGGTGCCGATGCGGGTCATCGGCTTGCCCGTGGAGGTCGGCCGGTCGTACCACCCGGGGCGGGGGGAGAGCGTGACGGCGGTCACGTCCTCGCCGTGCCAGCGCACCAGGTAACGCCCGGCCTCGCGGTGGAGGGTATACGGGGAGTAGGCGGCGAAATGCTCGGTCACCGGCACGTTGGTCCACAGACCACCCGGCAGGATCATCTCCAGCCCGCTGCCCAGGCCGGCGCGGGTGCGCAGGATCTTCCGCCCGCCGTCCTCCTCGACGAGGCAGGAATCGTCCAGGCGGACCCCCTTGCAATAGAGGTCGAGCTTGAGCAGGGCGGCATTGGAACGCAGGTCAGGTAAGGAAATCATGAGGTCTCCTCGCGATCGTTCCCTGGAGGCTAGCGGGGAGACCCCCCGCCGTCGCCACCCGGCGGGTGGGGGGAGGTCCACCCGGAAGGGTGGGGGCCTACGTCAAGGCCCCGCGGCGGGTCGCGGTAGCGAGCACGCGCGTCAGCATCAGCCGGCGGAACGCGGCGTCGAGGGCTCCCACCGCCGCGCGCACCTCGGTCTCCGGGTGGAGCTCGCCGAGGAGCACCTCGCGGGCCCGCAGACGGCCCAGGTCCATCATGAGGCTCAGCACCTCCCAGCGTCTGTCGACGAACCTGCACGGCGGACGGTGCCGGGGGCGGATCACCACCGTCCGCTCGCGGAACGGCGCCGGAATGACATGGTCGGGGTCGCGGGGGCCCCGGTAGGGCCCCCCCTCGCTCTCCCCCTTCATGGTGACCAGGACGACGGCGTCGCACCCTTCGGCGAACGCCTTCTCGTAGGGCAGATTGTCCACGAGGCCGCCATCCCCGTAGCGCTCGCCGTCGATGCGGGGAGCGTAGGTGTAGAACGGAGGCATGTAATTCGAGGCGAGGAACAGCGGGAGGGGGTCCTCGGCCTGCCGGGCGTCGAAGTACATCCCCTGGCGGTCCCGCAGGCGGGTGACGCCGACCCAGAGCGGCGTCGCCTCGGGCCGGCGCAGCCGCTCGACGCCCACATAGCGGTGGAACGTCCGGCGGTGCATCTCGCCGAACCGGTAGGGAGTGTGGTCGCGCACCAGGCGGCGGATGTCGATGTGGGGCATCCGATTGAAGGCGCGCCAGTACTGACGGAGCCGGGGGATCACGCCGGCCGAGACCACGGCGCCGTTCCACACCCCGCCCGAGACGGCCACCGAGAGGGCGGGGTGGATTCCGAGCTCGTGGAGAATCTCGATCACCCCCACCTGGAAGGAGCAGCGGGTGGAGCCGCCGGAGAGGACGAGCCCCACCTTGCCGGCGGAGCGGAGCAGGTCGAGCGCGGGTGTTGCGGAATCCATGGTCACCGGCGCATTCTACTGAGCGTTGCGGGTCTCTACCAGTAATTCCGGGCGGCACGGGTCCTGCAATTCCTCCCGAGGGATGGGAGGGCATATCCTGGAGGAACCATGATGAGAAAAATCCTCTTTTGCAGCTTTCTGGCACCGCTCCTCGCGGCGGCCTTCCTCGCCGGTTGCGGTCCGGAGTACTACCCGGGCGATCAACGCTATCCAGAGGGTGGGCATGGACGCTACGGCGAGCCCGGCGACGTCCGCGGCACGGTCGCGAGCGTCAACCCCCGCGAACGGCTCATCTACATCGATGGGGGGGAGGGCGACCGCGACAGGTCCCCGGTCGTCCTTTCCTATGACGACGGAACCACCGTACGCTACCAGGGTCGGACCTTCCGGCCGGAGGATCTGGAGCGCGGCGACCGCATTCAGGCCAGCGTCGACCGCGACGACGACGGCCGCCTGCTCGCCGAGAGCATCGACGTGCTCTACGACGTGAGCCAGGGCGGGCCGCCACCGGGGCCGCCGCCGGGAGAGCACGGCGACCGGCGCCGCGACCGTGACCGCGGCGAGGACCGTGCCGACAGCCTGCGGGGGGTCATCCGCTCGATCGACACCGACGCCCAGACCCTGGAGATCTCGGATCCGGACCGCGGCGGCACGGTCACGGTGGGTTATGACGACCATACTCCTGTCCGCTTTCAGGG
>QHVW01000407.1 GCA_003223675.1 Acidobacteriota bacterium | reverse complement strand
ATCCTCAAGATTACCGAGACCCGCGGTGACGCGCCCCTCCGTCCACATCAGCCGGACGCGGTTCAGCTCTCCGCCGGCCTTGAGAAGGTATGCGCGGGCTTGGGGCAGGAGCACCTCGGCCTCCTCAAAGCGCTCAAGCTTGGTCAAAGTGTGGGCGAGGTTCTGATAGATCGGGAAAAGGGTTCGCGCCTCCTCCTCCGACGAGGCTGTCTCCTTCGCCTGCTTGAGGAGTCCGACCGCTTCTTCCAGATCTCCCATCTCCTCCAGGAGCTTGGCCTTGCTTATCATGACCTGGATTCGGAACGTGGGACCGCTCGCGAGCAGCGACGCACGCTCAAGGAGATCCTTCGCCTCGTCAAAGCGCCGCTGGTCTCGCCGCAGCGAAGCCTTGAGAGCGAAGACGAGCCCCTCTTCGAGGAGCCCATCCGCCGAGTGTTCCCCAACTTTCCAGAATGCGTCGGCAAAGGTGAAGGCGCGCTCCGCCCCCTCCAAGTCGTCCTGGGCTCGCAGGGCGTTCCCGAAATGAGCCCAGGCAAGACCGCGCAGCTTGGCGCGTGCACCCTCGTCCCCCTCGGCAAGATCGGCGGCGGCAAGTGCGAGCTCGCACAATGACGCCGCCTTCATGGGGTCCTCGCCACAGAGGCGTTGGCTCTCGGTCCACAGCAGCTCGCAGACTGCCCACTGTGCCCCCGTGGGAGCTCCTCGAAGCGCTTCCATCTGTTCCTTCCGGGGGAGCGGCTTGATCCGGGTCCACAGCACCTGGGCCGCTCGCCGCTCGGCATTGCGATCCCTCGCGGGAGAGCCTGGGCCGGTCTCTGAGAGCGGAGCCTCCTTCCTCCGCTCCTGGAGTGTGAGGACTATCTTGCTCAAGCGTGCCGCGGTCTGGCATGCCGCCACCACGTCGGCACTGAGGCTCGTCGCCAGAACGGAGGCGGTGGCGAGCAGAGGCTCTGTACCGCCTCGGACGTCCTCCCCTTCGGGAGCCCGGCAGTCCCTCAGCAGCCGATCGACGAACCAGCCCCCCAAATCCAGCGCGGTCCACCGGAAGCGCATGGCGGCCAGGAGACGCTCCAGGGTCACGGCGTCCGGCGTGCTCTTCCCTCGCTCGTACTCCGAGATCGACGACCGCTTGACTCCCGAGAGCCGGGCAAGGTCCGATTGGGTCAACTCGAGCGCGGCCCGCAGGACCGCGATCACCCTGCCCAGCGGAGCGGACTCTTGGCTCTCCCGGCTCTTCTTCACTCGTGCCATGTCCCCCACCTCATGTCCGGCGCATCGTGGTTCACAGATGCCATCAGCATATCCTGAAAGACGAGCTTTGGCTTTCTTATGGGTGGTGCCTGGAAAAGAAAAAGACGCGCCTATCCGCGTCCTCCTCCCGGCGCTTGCCCCTTGAACCCGCACTCTGTACCGTTCGGGGGACCAACTGTCGGTCCTTGGGGACACCGTCTAAAAAAGAGGCGGAATCCCGGCAGCCATGGTGGCGGCCGGCGCAGCCGCCTGGACAGGAGAACGACATGACCCTTCCGCGCCGCCTCCGCGTACTCTCCCTCCTCCTCACGCTCCTCCTCGTCGCGGGGCCACTCGCCGCCGCGACATCCGGGCACCGGTCCCGAGGAGCAAGGCCGTCCGAGATCAATATCACTGGAGCGCTGTCCGAGGCTTGGGCTTTCGTGAGCCGACTCTGGACGAAGGCTGGCGGCTCGACTGACCCGTTTGGGAAGGCAGGCAGCTCATCCGATCCGTTTGGCAAGGCGGGCAGCGGAGTTGACCCCTTCGGCAACCCCACGCCGAGCGCGCTGGCGCCCTCCGATGGCAGCCCGACGGAGAGCCAGCCGACACCAGGACAGTGACGTGTGCGGGCGAGGGGGAGCGCCCCTCGCCTCTAGTGCGCCGTCACCCTAGAAATGCGGGATTCTGTAGGGGCGGCCCTATGTGGCCGCCCTGGGTGGGGGGCTGGTCCGGTCGGGAATTCCCCCAACCCAGGGCGGCCACATAGGGCCGCCCCTACGAAGAACGCGTCACTTCTGGATTGACGAAGCACCAGCCTCTTTTCCGTGGGACAGCAGATTCTGTCCCCTTCACGGGACACACGGTCCCCCGCTCGGATCGCTCCTTCGCGATCCGCCCCCGCCTCTCTATGCTCTCCACATGGTGAAAATCCCTACATTGGAAACAGAACGCCTGCGACTGCGACCGCTGCACAAAAGCGACTTCGAGGAGTACGCCGCGCTCTATGCGGACCCGGAGGTCGTGCGGCATCTGGGAACCGGGACGGAGCCGTGGGATCGGGGCCGGGCGTGGCGGCACATGGTCTTTGTCAAGGGGCACTGGGATTTCACCGGCACCGGCATGTGGGTGGTGGAGCACAAAGAGACGGGGTCATTCATGGGGATGATCGGCTTTGCCGCGCCGGAAGGCTGGCCCGGATTCGAGCTCGCCTGGATTCTGGCGCGGCGCTGGTGGGGCAACGGCTACGCCACCGAGGGGGCCCGGGCGGCGCTGCACCATGCCTTCACCGTCCTCGAGAAGGACCGCATCATCAGCCTGATTGCTCCGGAGAATCAGGCTTCGATCCGCGTGGCCGAGCGCATCGGCGAGAGCCTGCAAGGCCGCATCGTTCACTTTGGGCGCGAGATGCTGTGCTATGGGCTCGACCGGGAAATCTATTCGAGAGAGATAGCGTCCCAAAGAGCGAGCTGAGGTTGGCGCGTCAACAAACCCGGCCCGAAGGGCGATTGAAGGATATGACCGTGAGATCCGGAGTCGCGAAGGGCCCAGCCAGCGACCACTTCCGCCCGGCGGGCCTCCCGCCGCAGCCAGGAGCCGAGCCGTCCGCGGAATGAGCCTCTCCGCCGGGGCCGGCGGGCCGTTCGCCGGAGCCGGCGGTTGACCTGCCGGAGCCGGCGAGCCTTCCGCCGGAGCCGGCGGCTCATCTGCCGGGCCCGGTAGGCCTTTCGCCGGAGCCGGCGGGCCATCCGCCGGGGCCGGCGGGCCGTTCGCCGGAGCCGGCGAGCCTTCCACCGGGGCCGGCGAGCCGTTCGCCGGGCCCTGCGAATGAGCCGCCGGGGCCGGCGAAAGGCCTCGTTCCCGCCGGCGGGCCTACCGCCGGGCGTCCAGGAAGCGCCGCAGGGCTTTCTGGATCAGCAGGGCCTCGCCGGCGGCGTCGGTGGAGAAGGCGATGCCGATGGTGTCCCCCTCGCGCCAGGTGACGGTGCCGCGGACGTCGAGGATCTCCGGCTCCCCCGCCAGCCCCAGGCGAAAATGGACGGTCTGGCCGGTCTGCCAGTTCTCCGGGACTCCCGAGAGGCCCACGCCTCCCAGCGACAGGTTCTCCAGGGTAACCGACA
>QHVW01000406.1 GCA_003223675.1 Acidobacteriota bacterium | reverse complement strand
GGCATCGGCTACAAGACCTCGGGCGTGCGCGCCGTCCCCGTGGCCGCCAAGCCCGGCCAGTGCATCGACGACGATCCGGAGAACGTGATCTCGGGCAAGTACCCGCTGTCGCGGTTCCTGTACGTCTACGTCAACAAGGCCCCCAACAAGCCGCTCGATCCGCTGGTCCGCGAGTACCTCAAGTACGTGCTCTCCCAGCAGGGCCAGCAGACGGTGGTGAAGGACGGCTTCATCCCGCTGCCCGACAAGATCGTGCGGGAAGAGCTGGCGAAGCTTCAATAAGATCGCTCTCATGCCGCAACCGCGCGCTCACACCTCGAAACGGCGGTTGATCGCCGACCGGGCCGCCCGCTGGATCGTCTCCGCGGGCGGCATCGCCATCATCGCGAGCATCCTGGGCATCCTGATCTTCATCGTCGTCGAGGTCTTCCCGCTGGTGCTGCCCGCCCGGGTCGACGCGGCCCGGAAGGTGGCCGTGCCGGGGGCCGGAGTCGTCGAGGCGGTGCTCTCGGACGACTACCGCACGCACGTGGCCACGCTCGACGAGCACGGCGTGGTGCGGGTGGAGCGGCTGAGCGACGGTAAGGTGGTGTACACGACAAACCTGAACCCTCACCCCCCGGCCCCCTCTCCCGTCCCCTCCCACCCTCCCTCACCGGGAGAGGGGGAGATAAGGGTGACCGCCGCCGCCGTGCCGCCGCAGAGCAAGGCGTTCGCCGCCGCCACGGCGGACGGCCGGGTGCTGGTGAAGAGCATGGGCTTCACGGTCACCTTCCAGGGGTCGGAGCGGGTAGTGACGCCGGACGAGACGCCGCCGGTCGCCCTCGAGCTCGACCCGGAGAAGCGCCCGCTGGCGGCCTTCGCCGCGCAGATCGACGCCGACGGCAACGTGGTGGCCGCGGGGGCGCTCGCGGACGGCAAGCTGGCCGTGGCGCGGCAGAGCGTCGAGAAGAACGAGATCACCGGCGAGGCCAAGGCGTCGCTCAGCCGGGCCGAGGTGGAGGCGCCCGGCAAGATCACCGCCCTGGTGATCGACGCCCCGCAGAAGAACCTCTACGCCGGCACGGCCGGCGGCGACCTGCTCTGGTGGACCCTGGAGAACGGCCAGCCGGGGAACCTCCACACCGCCAACGCGGGGTCGCCGGTCACCGCGCTCAACATACTGCTGGGCGGCCGTTCGCTGGCCGTGGGGCAGGAGAACGGCGCGCTCTCGGTCTGGTTCCCGGTCAACGAGACCGGCGACACCGTACGCCTCGCGCGCACCCATGAATTCCCGCGCCAGCCCGGGGCCATCCGCCGCATCGCCCCCTCGCAGCGCGACCGCAGCTTCCTCGCCGTGGGGGAGCGGGAGCTCGGCCTCTACTTCTCGACCGCCGACCGCACCCTGTGGCGCGGCGCCGCTCCCGTGCGCGGCACCACGGCCCTCTTCTACACCCCCAAGGCGGACGGCGCCCTGGTGGCCGGCGGCGGCGAGGTGGCGGCGCTGGACGTCCGCAACCCGCACCCGGAGATCACGCCGCGCTCGCTCTTCGGCAAGGTCTGGTACGAGGGGTACGACCACCCCGCCTGGGTCTGGCAGTCGAGCGGCGGCACGGACGACTTCGAGCCCAAGCTCTCGCTCACCCCGCTGCTGGTGGGCACGCTCAAGGGGACGATCTACTCGCTGCTGCTGGCGATCCCCCTCGGCGTCTTCGGGGCGATGTACGTCTCGCAATTCATGCACCCGGCCTACAAGCGCTACGTCAAGCCGATGATCGAGATCATGGCCTCGCTGCCCAGCGTGGTGCTCGGCTTCCTCGCCGGCCTGTGGCTCGCGCCGCGCATCCAGCGCGTGCTGCCGGCCCTGCTGCTGATGGCGGTGGCGCTGCCGCTCTTCATCCTGCTCGCGGGCTATCTCTGGAGCCGGCTGCCGCGCGGCTTCCGCGGCCGCTTCCCCTCGGGCACCGAGGCGCTGCTCTTCGTCTTCGTGCTGGCGGGCGGCATCGCCTGCTGCCTCAGCCTGTCGTCCGGCTTCGAGCGGCTGGCCTTCGGCGGCGACTTCCAGACCTGGCTGCTGCACGTGACGGGCCTGAGCTTCGATCAGCGCAACGCCGTGGTGGTGGGGCTCGCCATGGGGTTCGCGGTGATCCCGATCATCTTCGCCATCGCCGAGGACGCCTTCTCCAACGTCCCCTCAAACCTGGTGGCCGGCTCGCTCGCCCTGGGCGCCGACCCGTGGCAGACGGTGACCCGCGTGGTCCTCCCCTCGGCCTCGCCCGGCATCTTCTCCGCCATCATGGTCGGCTTCGGCCGCGCGGTGGGGGAGACGATGATCGTGCTGATGGCCACCGGCAACACCCCGATCATGGACTGGAACCCGTTCAACGGCTTCCGCACGCTGTCGGCCAACATCGCGGTGGAGATCCCCGAGGCCCCGCACGGGGGGACCCTCTACCGCACCCTGTTCCTGGCCGGCCTGCTGCTGTTCGTGATCACCTTCCTCATCAACACCGTGGCGGAGATCGTGCGGCAGCGGCTGCGCGAGAGGTATACGCAGCTTTGATCAACGTGATCGATCGGAGGGTTCGGCGGCAGGCCCGCTCCACCACCACGTTCGGCGACTACCGCCGCCGCTCGGCCGCGGTCGGCCAGGCGCTCACCTGGCTCTGCGGCGGCGCCCTCGCGCTCAACCTCCTGCTGGTGATCTCCATCCTGCTGCTGCTGGCCTGGAACGGCCTGAGCTACTTCTGGCAGAAGGACCTCATCGAGCTCGACCTCAAGGACGGCCGCAAGGTCCTGGGCGAGGTCTGGAGCCAGGAGCAGGCCGCGGCGCAGACCGGCGCCCAGGCCGCCGCCGCCATCGACCGTCTCCGGCTGAAGATCGGCAACCGCGACGTCAGCGGCCTCGATTTCGTCTGGATCGACGCCAAGGACGTCGCCGGCCGCACCCGCCCGCGGGACGTGGTGCTGCTCGAGCGGCTCGAATGGGGAAATTTCTACGGCACCATGGCCGAGCTGCGGAAGGGCTCGCAGGTGCTGGCCACGGGGCAGGACGCCGTCTGGAAGGCCTTCGAGCCCCTCCACGAGCGGAAGCTGAAGGAGCGCCGCGCCATCGAGACGATGGAGCAGGGGGCGATCGGCGACGTCAATTACGTCATCGAGCGCCTGCGCCTGGCCGAGAAGAAACTGGATCTGGAAAACCTTTCTCCCGCCGAGCGCGAGCGCCGCAAGGCCGCGATCGAAACCCAGGTGGCCGCCGATCAGGCCCGCTACGAGCGGCTCGCCGCCGAGCTCTCCCGGATGCGCGAGCGCTTCCAGGCCGAGACGCTGGTGATGAAGACGGCCGACGGCGCGACCAAGGAGATGCCCGTCGGCACGGTGGTGCGCGCGATCCAGCCGAACGAGATGGGGAGCCTCTCCAAGCTCGGGCTCTATCTCTCGCGGAGCAGCGAATTCATCAGCGCCGATCCGCGCGAATCGAACACCGAGGGGGGGATCTTCCCCGCCATCTTCGGCACCGTGCTGATGGTCTTCCTGATGTCCTTCGCCGTGGCTCCGCTGGGCGTGCTCGCCGCGCTCTACCTGCGCGAGTACGCCAGGCAGGGGCCGCTCGTGCGCATGGTGCGGATCGCCGTCAACAACCT
>QHVW01000405.1 GCA_003223675.1 Acidobacteriota bacterium | reverse complement strand
GAACGGCGTCCTCTTCTACACCAGCACGGTCGCGCCCACCTACCCGCTCCTGGTCGATACCTCGCTGCTCTCGGCCGGAGCCACGGTGACCAACGCGACGATGCCGTAGGGCTCGCCGTAGAATATCGCCATGAAACCCACGGCCCGCCTCCTCCTCACCCTGTCCCTCCTTCTCGGCCTGGCCTCCGCCGCGAGCGCCAGGCCGCCGGTCCGGCCCGCCGCGAAAACCGCGCCCGCGGTCGTCCAGTGGCAGCACGATTGGGCCCGGGGAGCCGTATTCTACGAGGTCTTCGTCCGCAGCTTCGAGGATTCGGACGGCGACGGCGTGGGCGACCTCCGGGGGCTCACGGCCCGGCTCGACTATCTCAAGAGCCTGGGCGTCGACGCCCTCTGGCTGATGCCGGTCTTCGCGTCGCCGAGCTATCACGGCTACGACACCACCGACTACGAGAAGATCCAGCCGGCCTACGGCACCGGCGAGGACTTCGACCGCTTCCTCGCCGAGGCGCACCGCCGGGGGATCAAGGTGATCCTCGACTTCGTGATGAACCACACCAGCTCGCAGCACCCGTGGTTCGTCGACTCGACCTCCCTCGGCTCCCAGCACCGCGACTGGTACGTCTGGCGCTTCGACAATCCGGGCTGGCAGCAGCCCTGGGGGAACGGCCCCACCTGGCATCCCAACCCCAAGGGTGGCACCCCGGCGACCTGGTACTACGGCATCTTCTGGAGCGGCATGCCGGACCTCAACTTCAGCACCCCGGCGGTGCGGACGGAGATGGAGCGGCTGGCCACCTCCTGGCTCGGCCGCGGCGTGGACGGCTTCCGCCTCGACGCCACCCGCCACCTTTTCGCCAACGGTCCGGGCGACCTCCAGAACGACCAGCCCGAGACCCACGACTACCTCAAGGAATTCGCCGCGGTGGTCCGCCAGGCCAAGCCCCAGGCCACGCTGGTGGGCGAGAACTGGACCGAGACCCCCAAGATCGCCACCTACTACGGCTCCACCGCGGCGGTGAGGGAGGGGGACGAGCTGCCCATGACCTTCAACTTCCCGCTCGCCGAGGCGATCGTGAAGGGGGTCCACGACGGCGACGCGTCCGGCATCGCCGCCAAATACCAGGAGATGGCGGAGGTCTATCCGGCGGGGATCATCGACACCCCCTTCCTCACCAATCACGACCAGCCGCGGGTCGCCACCGTGCTCGGCAACGATCCCGCGAAGCTGCGCACCGCCGCCGCCGTCCTGCTCACCCTGCCCGGCGCCCCCTTCCTCTACTATGGCGAGGAGGTCGGCCTGCAGAACGGTCCCGGCGGCGCGGACGAATTCAAGCGCACCCCCATGCCCTGGGACGCCTCCTCCGGCGGCGGCTTCACCACGGGCCAGCCCTGGCACGATTTCGCGCCGGGCAAGGACACGGCGAACGTGGCCGCCGAGACCGCCGATCCCGATTCGCTCCTCTCGTACTACCGCAAGCTGATCCAGGTCCGGCACGCCTCCGCGGCCCTGAAGAAAGGGGATTTCAACCTTCTGACCCCCGGCGACCACAGCTCGCCCGTCCTCGCCTTCGTCCGGCAGTCCGGCAAGGAGCGCGTGCTGGTGGTCCACAACCTGAGCGCCGGCGAGGCCCAGGCGGGGCCCTTCACGATCCCGGGAAAGCGGATGGATCTCCTCTTCGGCCCCAACGTGAAGCCCGTGAAGGGCGCGGACTGCTGGACGGTGACTTTGCCGCCCGGAGCGAGCGGCGTCTGGCGGGTGCGGTAGAGGATCGCCAGCGTGAGGAAAATCGGGGTCACTCTAGCGCTGGCCTTCGCCGCCTCTCTCGGGGGCTTCCTCTTCGTAGTGACCCTGGTCTATGGGTGTACGTATTGGCTCGCTCACAGCTTGCAGTACAGAGGACATGCGGGGGCGTACCTTTTCATCTATATGGAAATGTTCGTCGGCTTGCCGGGTGGCGTTCTGACGGGGCTCGGTTGCGCGTTCATCGTTCTGGTTTGGAGATTGGCCCGGCCCCGCCCCGGGTAGCACTGGTACCTCCGGTCAGGGCCAGGGACGGAAGAGGTGAAGCCGGGCGCCCCGCGGAGCCAGAGGCCCGCCCACAGGAAGGCGGCTCTCCCGGAGCGAGGAGCCGTCACGGCCCCCGGACCTCGCGGCGGGACGAACGGGTTGTACGGACGCGCCCACTCCCCGTTGCACAGCGCCCTCCTATTTTGTGACACGGCCCCCGCGAGTTGCGACGCTCCCCTCTCGGATTGCGTCACCGCCCCCTCGAATTACAAAGCTGCCCCCTCCAATTGCGTCACTGCCCTTTCCGGGGGCCCCAGGACCCTGCCGAATTGCGATACGCCCCTCTGGACGGGGGTGTCGCAATTCGCCAGGGCTGTGCCGCCATTCGAGGGGGCGGCTGCGCAATTCGAGAGGGGAGCATCACAAGTCGAGGGGGCGGTGTCGCGGAAGAGGAGGGGGAAGGCTGCGGAGCGCTGCTCCGTGTTGCCAGAGGCCTCCGTCATCCCGGCCCTCGCGTTGCTCGTGTCGCAACAGCGGAGGGCCGGATCACGGAAGCAGGGGGCGCAGTCACGTGTCCGCTTCCGGCAGACGCATTGTCGTCCCACCAGGCACTCTTTCTTTTGGGGACGGACCGGCTTCCCGCCGGTTCCGTCAACAAAGGAGATGAAGGTATGAAGAAGCCCGTTCTCGTCCTCCTGACCCTCTTCGTTCTCATCCCGTTCGCTCAAGTCCTGGCCCAGACGCCGCCGGCGGCCCCGGCTCCGGTGACCGACGCGGCGACCGCGCAGTTCCTGGCCACTCTGGCGGGCGGACAGGCCCAGGCTCCCAGCGACCTGACGCCCACCCCGACGTTCATGACCGGCTGCGGCAACGGCCCTGCGTGCGGGACGGGCCAGCTCTGCTGCTTCCTCTGCGGCAACATACCCGGTGACGGCGACACCAGCGGTTGCTATGGCTGCGTCACGGGGACCCGCTGCCCGCGTCCCGTCTAGGAAACCCTGCCGAGACCGGGGCCGAAGGCAGGCTCCGGTCCCGATCTTCCCGCATTGTCGCCCGACGGGGCACTCTTTCTTTTGGAGGCGAACCGGCTTCCTGCCGGTTCCGTCAACAACGGAGATGAAGGTATGAAGAAGTCCGTTCTCGTCCTCTTGGCCCTCCTCGCTCTCCTCCCGTGCGCGCAAGCCATGGCCCAGACGCCAGCGCCCGCACCGGCTCCGGTGGTCGACGCGGCGACCGCGCAGTTCCTGGCCACTCTGGCGGGTGGGCAGACCCAGGCGCCCGGCGGCCTGACGCCCGCACCGACGTTCATGACCGGCTGTGGCAACGGCCCCGCCTGCCCCACGGGCCAGATCTGCTGCTTCCTCTGCGGCAACCCGCCCGATGACGGCACCAGTTGCCTGGGCTGCTACCAGGGGACCCGCTGCCCGATCATCTCTTAGAAACCCCTTCCGTCAACAAGGAGATACAACGTATGAAGAAGCCCATTCTCGTCCTCCTCGCCCTTTTCGTTCTCGTTCCGTTCGCGCAGGCCATGGCCCAGACGCAGA
>QHVW01000404.1 GCA_003223675.1 Acidobacteriota bacterium | reverse complement strand
CTTCACCCGCTCGGCGAACCGCGGCCTCGCCCGCGCCGCGGGTGAGATCCTCCTGCTCCTCAACAGCGATACCGAGGTGGAGCCGGGCGGGCTCGCGCGGCTGGTGGAGATCTTCGCCCGGGAGCCGGAGCTGGGGATCGCCGGCGCCCTCCTCCACTATCCGGACGGCTCCCCCCAATGGAGCGGCGGCCGGGAGCCCTCGCTGGCCTGGTTTTTCGCCCTGACCAGCGGATTACCCCGTCTCCTGGAGAAGCTGCCGCTCTACCGGCGCTCCAGGCCGCTCTCCCCGGACCGTCCGCTGGCGGTCGACTGGGTGACCGGGGCCGCCATGGCCTTCCGCCGGACGGTCTGGGAGGCGGTGGGGCCGCTCGACGAGGGGTTTCAGTTCTATGCCCAGGACCTCGACTTCTGCCTCCGCGCCCGCCGGGCCGGCTGGCGGATCGAGGTGCTCCCCGTGGTGCGGGTGCTCCATCACCACGGCGCCACGATCGGCCGCGCCCCCGGCGCCAGCGACCACCAGCACCCGGAGCTGCTGTGGAGCGATCTCCTGCGTTGGGCCCGCAAACACCACGGCCCGGCCTGGGCCGCCCGCGCCGAGACCGCGCTGCGGACCGGGGTCCGGCTGCGGCGGGCGCTTGCCATCCTCCCCCATAGAGTGTAGAAAGCCCTCCGGCCCCTGGCGGCCGGCCCTTATGCTCGAGATCCTCCAATATCGCGACCTCGTCCTGGCCCTGGTGGCCCGGGAGCTGAAAGTGCGCTACCGGCGCTCGGCCATCGGCTTCACCTGGACGATGCTCCAGCCGTTGCTGATGATGCTGGTCCTGCAGGCGGTCTTCAGCTTCCTCTTCCGCTTCAATGTCAGCAACTACCCCGTCTACGCCATGGCGGGCATCCTGTTCTGGAACTTCTTCAGCCAGAGCATCGTGGCGTCGATGAACAGCCTGCGGGGCAACGCCCAGCTCCTCAAGAAGGTGCCGGTCCCCAAAGAGGTCTATCCCGTCGCCACCGTGCTCTCGGGAGTGCTCAACCTGATCTTCGCGCTGGTGCCGCTCTTCCTCATCCTGCTGGTGACCCACCAGCCGCTGACCCCGGCGCTGTTCTTCCTGCCGGTCTCGATCTTCCTCGCGGCCCTCTTCACCCTGGGGACCGGGCTCCTGCTCTCTCCGCTCTCGGTGTTCTTCAGCGACATCGTCGAGATGATCACCGTGATCCTCTCGGTCCTGATGTACCTGACGCCGATCTTCTATCCGAAGGAGATCGTCCCCGAGAGATGGCGCTGGATCGTGCGCTTCAACCCGCTGCGCTCGATCCTCGAGGTCTTCCGCGACCCGATCTACTACGGCAAGATCCCGCCGTTCCGGCACCTCGGCACCTGCCTGCTGATCGCCGTCGCCGCCTTCGTCATCGGCGCGATCGCCTTCCGCCGCAGCAGCGACCGCATCCCCTTCTACATCTAGAGGATCTGATGGCCGCCGACCTCAGCATCCGCCTCGACGGCGTCTCCCTCTGCTACCGGCTGGCCAAGCAGCGGATCCCCTCCTTCAAGGAGTACGCGATCCACTTCCTGCGCGGCTCGCTCGCCTATGAGCAGCTCTGGGCGCTGCGCGACCTTGATCTCACCATTCTGCGCGGCGAGACGCTGGGCATCATCGGCCGCAACGGGGCGGGCAAGAGCACGCTCCTCAAGGTGGTCTCCCGGGTCCTCAAGCCGAGCCGTGGCACCGCCGTCATCAACGGGCGGATCGCCCCCATCCTGGAGCTCGGCAGCGGCTTCGACTACGAGCTGACCGGCCTGGAGAACGTCTACCTGAACGCCCTCCTCCTCGGCCACGCGCGGCGGGAGATCATCGCGAAGATGGACGAGATCGTGGAGTTCAGCGGCCTGGGGGACTTCATCCGCTCCCCCCTGCGCAACTACTCCTCGGGCATGCAGGCCCGTCTGGGCTTCTCCATCGCCACCGCCTGGGTGCCCGACATCCTGATCCTCGACGAGGTGCTCGCCGTGGGCGACGCCACCTTCACCGACCGCTGCGAGCAGCGCCTGCGCAGCTTCCGGGAGGCCGGCGCCACCGTCCTCCTGGTCTCCCACAACACCGCGGCGGTGGTGAAGAACTGCACCCGCTGCATCTGGCTCGACGACGGCCGGATGAAGGCGGACGGCAAGGCCGAGGACATCGTCCGCCTCTACCTGCGCGAGCACGGCACCGAGCCCGGCGAGCACGCCGGCGGCCGGGTGCCGGCGGCGTCCTGACCGGCCGTCAGGCGAACGTCCCCGCCACCCCGCCCAACCCCGCGTTGACGCGCAGCTCCTGGAGCAGCTCCAGCGCCAACAGCACGTTCGGGACCTTCTCCGTGGCCACGCCGATGGAGTCGAGCATCTTCCCCTGCCGGCGGACGCGCAGCTTGCGCCGCGAGATCTCGACGTTGCCGATCTCCGTCACGGGAATCTTCTCCTTGCCCTTCCAGGAGACCCCCTGGAGCGAGAGGCCGAGCGGGCCGAAGGCGACCTCGTCGCCGTTCCCCAGCCGGCGCTTGAGCTCCGGCTTGATCCGGTCGTGGATCTCCTTGACCAATATGTCGATCGCCTGCCCGGCGTTCTGGAAGTTCGAGGTCACCTTGATGTCCCGCCGGGTCTTCCCCACCAGGGTAAGCTTGAGCGAGCCGGCGGGTTTGCCGCTCTTCGCCGTGACCGCGGCCTGCACCGCCGCCCCGACCAGACCTCCCACCAGGCCGCCGACCTGGATTGGAATGATCTGGTAGCGGTATTCGGCGATGTCGCTCCACAGCAGCTCCCGGACCCCCAGGACCGACGACCGCCGGACCCCTTCGGAGAAGACCGTGACCGTGGTCTTCCCC
>QHVW01000403.1 GCA_003223675.1 Acidobacteriota bacterium | reverse complement strand
CTGTCCAGGTCCACGAGCAGCACGCGCAGCCCCTGGTCCGCCAGGGCGGCCGAGAGGTTGACGGCGGTGGTGGTCTTGCCGACTCCACCCTTGCGGCTGATCAGTGCCGTGATCATTTATGCGGAGGAATCTATAACATCTACCCCCGCGGATGCCCCGCCCGCATCATGATCGGGAAGCGGACCGGCCGTTCCTGGTCGGGATCCCCCCAGGCGGCCGCCATCTCGTCGCGGAGGAGGTCGCGCGGGTCTTCCCCGTGGGCCTTGAGATAGCGTTGGGTGGCCGACCAGGTGCCGATGTAGGCGAGCAGGCGGGAGAGGCCCCAGCGCTCTTCGATCCAGAATTGCGGCGCCTCCACCTCGGTGAAGGGGAAGGGGAGGTGGCGGTACTCCTCGTCCACCCAGCGGCGCTCGGGCGGCCAGTAGGTCTTGACGATCTGATAGGACAGCCGGTCGATGAGAGCGCTGATCTCCGGGGTGACGCGCGGCAGGTTGTAGGACCAGACGACGATGGCGCCGTCCGGGGCCAGCACCCTCTTGGCCTCGGCGTAGAAGCGGTCGAAGTCGAGCCAGTGGACCGCCGTCGCCACCGTGACGAGGTCGACCGATCCGTCCGGGAGGCCCGACTGCTCGGCGGGCGCCTGCCGGTATTCGATCCTGGAATGGGGCGTGGCCTGAGCGAGCTGCTCCGCGGAGGCGTCGGTGGCGATCACCCGCGTGAAGCGCTCCGCGAGGCCCAGGGCGGCCTGGCCGTTGCCGGTGGCGCAGTCCCAGGCCAGCGAGCGCCCCGGGGTGAGCGCGGCCACGAAGTCGAACAGCGCCTCCGGATAGCGGGGGCGGAAGGAGGCGTAGCCGGACGCGTGTCCGGAGAAGTGATCTTTGAAGGTCATCGTCGATCCTTTCGGTCAGGCGCCCGCTTCGGCATCGACCCCGGCGAGGGGATGGCGGAAGCGGACGGCGATGCGCAGGAGGAGCAGGAGCGCCACGGACCCCAATCCCACGGTGAACCCCCACCAGAGGCCGCGCGCGCCGAGGCCGGCGCGGAAGGCGAGAATCCAGCCGGTGGGCAGGCCGAGCGCCCAGTAGCCGATCAGGGCCATGGCGGCGGGGAAGGTGGTGTCCGCGGCGCCGCGGAGCACGCCCGAGCTCACCACCTGGAGGCCGTCGAACACCAGGAAGGCGGCGGCGATGGGGAGCAGGAGCCTGACCATGGCGATCACCTCCGCGTCGTTCGTATAGAGGCGGGCGAGTGGGCCGGGCGCGATCAGGAAGAGGATGGCGAAGCCCAGCATCGCTCCGGCGCCCATGGCCAGGCAGGCCTCGGCCGAGAGGCGCGCGCCGGCGGGGTCACGCCGTCCGATGGCGTTGCCCACCCGCGTGGCGGCGGCGCCGGAGATGCCGACCGGCACCATGTAGGTCAGAGCGGCGAGGTTGATCGCAATCTGGTGGCCGGCGAGGGCCGTCACGCTGATCTGTCCGATCAGCACCGCCGCGGTGGCGAAGAGCAGCAGCTCGACCGTGCTGTGGAAGCCGATGGGCACGCCGATCCGCAGCATCCGGAGGTGCCCGCGCAGGGCGGTGGCCTCGGCGGTGAAGCCGCGCCAGTAGGGGCGGAGCCAGCGGCGCGACGCGATCAGGAGATAGAGGAACATCACCCAGCGGGAGATCGAGGTGGAGAGGGCCGAGCCGCGCACTCCCAGCGCTGGCGCTCCCAGGTGGCCGAAGATGAGGATCCAGTTGAACGCCAGGTTGCAGACGTTGCCGACCACGATCGCCATCACCGCGGGGCGGACGTGGCTCATGGCCTGGAGCGTCTGCCGGAGGGCGACGAACAGGAAGTAGGGGAGGATCCCCCAGAGGATGCCCCGCGCGAAGGCCGCGGTGTCGCTACTCACCTCCGGCGCCTGGCCGAGGAGGCGGAGGAACGGCCTCACGTCGAGCAGGAGGGGGACGATCGGCACCGTGAGCGCCGCCGCCATCACCAGGCCGCGCTGGAGATGGCCGCCGATGGCGCGGGCATCCTCCGCGCCGTGCGCCTGCGAGACGAGGGGATCGAGGGCCGAGAGAATCCCATAGCCGAGGTTCATCAGGCAGAACGTGAGGATGTGCCCCAGTGCCCCCGCGGCGAGCGCTCGGGCCGAGAGGTGGCCGAGCATCATGGTGTCGATCACGCCCATCAGCATCATGCCGAGCTGCGAGATCACCACCGGCACCGCGAGGCGGCCGGCGGCGGCGAGCTCGTTGCGGAAGGCGGAGCGGCTCATGGGAGGGGTAGGCTACTATAGGCGTCCCTTGCTCGGCTGGCGCGAAAAACGCTCCGCGCGGCACGTTGTGGATCAGGGAGGATCATCCGTAATGAAACGCTCGTTCTTTGTCGTTTTCCTCATCGGCGCGATGGGGCTTGGCCTGATGAGCCCGCGCCGGCTCGCGGCTCAATTGGCGCCGCTCGGCCCGGAGGCCCAGTTGCCCGCCAGCGGCGGGGCTGAACGGCCCGATCTGGCCGTCCAGCCAGGCGGCGGCTATGCCGTCGTCTGGGATGACCTGGAGGCCAGGGTCTTCTCGCACTACGTGGCCGCCGGTGACGAGGCTCCGGGCGAGGAGACGGTCTTCGTGGGCGACGGCGGTCTGCCGGCGATGGACTCGGTCATGGCGACGCCGAAGGGGTTCGAGGTGCTCTGGCACATCACGAACGACGACGGCCTGCCCGTGGCCTTCTACCGGCGCCACCTGGATCCGCAGGGCGTGCCCGCTTCGGGGAAGCCGGTCCTCCTGGCCCGGGGCGGCGTCGACTGGGTCTGGGATCTCGGCGGCAGCCGGTTCCTGGCCGCCTGGTTCATGGACCCCAAGCAGTCCATCGGCGCCCGGTTCCTCTCGCCGTTCGGCAAGCCCGCGGGACTGGTGATGCGCCTGAGCAGCCGGCCCGTGGACGATCCGCAGGCCCTGGCCGTGCCCCTCACGGACGGCGGTTTCGTCGCCGTCTGGTTCGGCACCCGGCTGGACAAAGAGGTGGGGAAAGAGGAGGAGAGCGGGACCTCCGTGCTGCGGGCGCGCCGGTTCAACGCCGCGGGCCAGCCCTTGGGCCCGGACTTCGACGTCAACACGACCCCGCCGGGAGCGGGGGAGACGGCCCCCTTCCTGAACCCCCAATTCCAGGTCGCCGCGGCTCCCGATGGGGGCTTCGCCGTGTCCTGGGCCCTCGACCAGACGATCTATCTGCGCTACTTCGACGCCGCCGGCCGGGCGGTGACCCCGGAGATCAAGGCCGTCTCGGACTCCAGCGTCTTCGCTCCGGTGTCGATGGCGTTCGACGATCGCGGGGATCTGCTGCTGCTCTG
>QHVW01000402.1 GCA_003223675.1 Acidobacteriota bacterium | reverse complement strand
AGCCGTGCCCCCGGATCGCCTCCTCGTCGCCCGGCTGGCAGAGGACCGGGAGATCTTTGGGCAGCAGGCGCTGGGCTTCCGGGTCGAAATGATCGGAGTGCAGGTGAGAGAGGATCAGGAGCTCGGCGCCGGCCATGATCTCCTCGGGCGGGCAGGGGAGGTCCACCAGCGGATTCGGCGAGCGTCCGGCGAAGGACGGCCGCGAATGCCGCGGCGCGAAGTAGGGGTCGAGGAGGAGCTCGCGTCCGGCGTAGCGGAGGCGCTGGGTGGCGTTGCGGAGGAGTCGGAGGCGCATGGGGGGGCTCCTTGGGGAAAGGGGGCTCCGGACGGGAACGATATCGCCCTCCCCGCCCGGGCATCAATGCCCGGGCTACGCTTCGACCGAAAAGCCGGGTGAACCCGGCTCCTGGAGAGCGGCTCTGACTTCGGAGCCGGCTTCAGCCGGCTTTTCGTTTCCAGCGTAGCCCGGGCATTGATGCCCGGGCGGGGAGGGCGCTCGAATCTGACAAAGTAGAGGTGCGTGCTACGATTTGGAGAGAGCACCAAGATGCATGACCCGATTATCGAAGAGTTGCACCGCCACCGTGAAGACCTCCTGCGCGAGCATGGGAATGACCCGGAAGCTTTGGTTCGGTATCTGCAAGAGAAGGAGCGAAGCTCGGGCCGGTGGGTGCAGGCGCCTCCGGAGCCGGACGACTCGTCGGAGCGGCCGGCTCGTTTCGCACGCCGCTGATCGACCGACCCGATGAGAATCCGCAAGCCGGTCTGGTTGATCTGCCTGTCCCTGATGGCCCTGACCCGCGCCGGGGCGCAGACCTTCGACTTTCCGGCTACGGCGGCCGAGGATCCCGCGGCGCTCTCCCAGGCCCTGCCCGGACTGGCCCGCGCGGCGATCGACGTTTATCGTGAGGACGACCGCGAGGACGGCCGCCGCAAATATCTCGACAACCTGTTCCGCCTGCAGATCGCCGCCGGCTGCTACGCGGACGCGGTGCGGAGCCTGGCGGCGCTGCGCGAGCTGGGGGCGGGCGACCTGTCGCCCCAGGCGGGCGCGACGCGGGTGCTCTACGAGATCTTCGCCAAGGCCCACGAGGGGACGGACGGCTCGCCTCTCGACGCGGCGTTGCAGCGCTCCTTCCGCGAAACCCTGGGCCGGCTGGACGACCGCACCGCGGCCCTGGTGATGCGCGCGCTCGGCGTCGATCTGACGGCGCTCCAGCAGACCTTGAACGGCGCGCTGGAGGTGCGGAAGGGCAAGAGCTCCATCCCGCTCGCCGACGCCTTGGCCCTGGTCCGCGCCTATGAGGCCGACCAGGTCTTCCGGAGCTTCGCGCCGCTCGCCGCTCCCCTGATCGCCGAGGACGACCGCCGGCGCTACGTCATCGATCAGAATATCCAGGTGAAGGCCCCGGACGGCGCCACGGTTTGCGCCCTGGTGGTCCGCCCGCGGTCGGCTCCGGGGCGCCTGCCGGCGCTGCTCAACTTCACCATCTACGCCAATCCCCAGACGATGATGGACGAGGCCCGGCGGACGGCGTCGAACGGCTATGCCGGCGTCGAGGGGCTCACGCGCGGCAAGGGGTGCAGCCCCGATTCACCCGTCCCGTATGAAAAAGACGGCGTGGACGCGGCGGCCGTGATCGATTGGATCGCCCGGCAGGCGTGGAGCGACGGCCGGGAGGGCATGTACGGCGGGAGCTACGAGGGCTTCACGCAATGGGCCGCGGCCAAGCACCGGCCGAAGGCGCTGAAGGCCCTGATGCCGTCGGTGACGGCCGCCCCCGGGATCGACGTGCCCATGGAAGGAAACGTTTTCCAATCCTTCGTCTACTACTGGCCCTTCTATACCACCACCAACAAGGCCCTGGAGGACGCGCCCTACAACGACCGCGGGCGCTGGTGGAAGATGGAGCGCGCCTGGTATGTCAACGGCACGGCCTACCGCGGGATGGACAAGATCGACGGCACGCCCAATCCGTTCTTCGACCGCTGGCTGGAGCACCCGAGCTACGACGCCTACTGGCAGAGCATGATCCCCTATCGCAAGGAATTCGCCGGCATCGACATCCCGGTGCTGACCACCACCGGCTATTACGACGGCGGGCAGATCGGCGCCCTCTACTATTTCATCCAGCACAACCTCTTCCATCCGGGCGCCGAGCACTATCTGCTCATTGGTCCCTACGATCACGTCTGGGGCCAGCGCGGGACGTTCGGCCGCCTGGGCGGTCCGCAGACGAATCTGCGCGGCTACGAGATCGATCTGGTGGCGCAGATCGATCTCGGGGAGCTGCGCTATCAGTGGTTCGATTCCATCTTCAAGGGCAAGCCCAGACCGGCCATCCTGAAAGACAAGGTGAATTTCGAGGTGATGGGCGCCAACGAATGGCGTCACGTTCCCACGCTGGCCGCGATGGGGGAGGAGAGGCTGAGGCTCCACCTCAGCGCGGAGCGGACCGGGGACGATTTCAAGCTCAGCGCGCGCAAGCCCCTGGACGGCGCCTTCGTCCCGCAGAAGGTCGATCTCGCCGACCGCACCGACGCCGACCGCATCGTGCCGGGAGGGAGCATCGTCGACAAGGAGATCGACCGCGCGAATGCCGTCGTATTCGTGAGCGATCCGTTCCCGAAGCCGGTCGAGCTGAGCGGCCTGTTCTCCGGCCGGCTCGATCTGATCACGAACAAGAAGGACCTGGACTTCACCGTCGAGCTCTATGAGCTCAACCCCCAGGGGGAATACTTCGAGCTCTCCTACTTCCTGGGGCGCGCCAGCTATATTCAAGACCGCGGCCATCGCCAACTGTTGACGCCGGGTCGACGCCAGCGATTGGATTTCCAGAGCGGGCGCCTGACC
>QHVW01000401.1 GCA_003223675.1 Acidobacteriota bacterium | reverse complement strand
CCCGCCTCCGAGAGCCCCGGGAGCGGATCGACGAAGTCGGTCTCCGCGCTGGTCAGGGCCGCCAGCTCGGCCAGCTCGTTGACGAGGTCGACGGGGAAGACGTCCTCCGAGCCGCAGACCTTGCACTTGGTGAGCGCGCCCGAGGAGAGGTTCTCGCAGTCGCGGCAGCGGGTGCCGGGGAGCTTGGCGTCGCGGGTGACGGCGATCTTCTCGACGCGGCCCACGGCGGCGGCCTTCAGCACCTCGTCGGGGCCGGTCACGGCCAGGCCGCCGCGGCAGACCTCGTCCTTGATCTTGTCCCAGAGCTTCGCCTCGGCCTCACGCTCGGCGTTGAAAAAGAGATCGAAGGCGGTGTCGAAAATCTGCTCGTCGCCGGCGCTGAAGTCCACGTTCTGCTTGCCGGCCAGCTTGGCGGCCAGCGGGGGGTTAAGCGCGCTCTCGATCTGCACCATCGTCTCCTGCGAGCCGACCAGGAAGAGACGATCGAATTTTTCTTTCTGATCCATCTCGGTGAGGACGTCCACGATCTCCTTGGCGTAGTGCACCAGCTTGTTGACCCGCCGCCGCTCGTAGCGCTTCTGCGACCAGCCACCCTTCTTGACGTTGTTCTTGACGTCCCCCTTGACGCGGGCGTCCTGGTCCGCCCGCGCCGAGGTGACGAAGAAGATGCGGGAGGCGGTGTTGTCCGCCGCCACCACGACGAAATTCTCGTATTCGTCCTGGAGCTCGGCGAGCGGGCGGATGTAGGGGGAGGAGTCGACCCAGAGGAGATCGGGCACGGCCACGGTCAGCGGAAAGGCCTGCGTGTAGTCGAGCGCCCAGCAGACGAAGAGGCAGACCCCTTCGGTCTCCCAGACGTGCTCGGCGAGCCATGTTTCGACGAGCTTCAGGTTCTCCTCGAAATGCTCGGTCTCGACGGCATCGTCCTTGAGCAGGGCGCGGATCGTGTCGATGCGCCCCTTGAGACTGCCGTAGGAATCTTTGTTGGTCAGATAGAGGCTGAGGAAGGCCCGCTCGGGGCCGGAGATCTGCGCCAGCTCGCGCAGGTCGATGTTGTTGAACATGAGGTCCTCCGTCGGGGCTCCGGGACGTCCGGAGGCCGGCGGAGGGGCCGGCTGCAAGACGGGGGCCACCCTACACGGCCGCGAGCCCCTCCTCCCGCGCGGCCACGGGCTGGCGGACGCGGCCGAGCATGACGGCGGCGAGGTGGAAGCCCCAGATCGTGAGGCCGGTCACCTCCAACACGCCGCTGATGCCGGCGAGCGGGAAGGCGCGCGGCGTCAGGTCGGTCGCCACCTGGAAGAGGACGCGCATGGCGCAGCCGAGGTTGAGCAGCAGGAAGGGGGCCCGGAGGGTGGTCAGCTTGCGCGGATCGAGCCCGGCGAGCATCGGCATCAGACGGGAGGACACGCCGACGATCGTCAGGCTGATGAAGCCCACGGTCACCGCGTGGCGGGTGGCGCCGTACCAGGCGTGCGAGAACCCCTTGCCCAGCAGGGCGGCCCAGAACGGCGCCGCCACCCGCATGGCCAGCGAGAGGAGGAGCCAGATTTGGGCCGCGCGCAGGAATTTGAGCGAGCGGTCCGGGAAGCGCACGGGCCGGAAGAGGTGGAGGTCGAGCACGAGGGCCGCAGCGCAGAGGGCGAACAGGACGTCCGCCCCCCACATGGCGAAGACCCAGGGCATCTGGCGGGTGCGCATGAAGGTGATAAAGAGGACCACCTCGCCGATCAGGGCGAGCTGCAGCGGCAGCCAGAGGGCGCGGGCCCGCCGCTCGCTCGGCGGCGCGGAGCCGACCAGCTTCGGCAGATACCAGAGGGAGACGCCGAAGATCATCATCATCGCCAGGCCGTGGATCTGGAGGTCGCGCAGCGGGAGCTGGAAGGTGGCCACCTGGGCGAGCACGGTCTTGGCGTCCGGAGCGGCGAGCAGCCGCGCCAGATGGAAGAGGTCGAAGGCGGTGCCGATCACGAACCAGGCGACCGCCGCCAGGACGTAGGGCTCGTGCGCTCCTCGCGGCCAGCCCGGCGCGCGGAGGGTGCGGACCATCACCGTGGCGAAGAGGAGCACGGCGGCGAGCTGGGCCGCGCCGCCGGCGAGCGCCAGCGGGGCGATCCGCGGCGCCTCGCCGAAGCTGCGCGCCACGATCCCGCCGGTCATCAGCCCGAGGGAGAGGAAGGCGAGGCGCGGCCAGGGGAGGGGGATGCCCTGGAAGCGGGGGAACATCTGATAGGCGAAGCCGAGCACGAACAGACCCACCCAGCCGTAGATCTGGGCTTGGCCGTGAGCGTTGACGGCGAAGATCGAGGGCTCGGTGAACGAGCGGCTCTGGGCGATGCGCAGGAGCAGGATGGCTCCCCAGGTCGCTCCGGCGGTCAGCGTGACGGCGATGCCGGTGAGGAAGAAGGGGCGGTGCAGCGTGTAGTCGGGACGGCTCATGGGTCTCTCCTCGTGTCGTCCCCGAGTCTGCAAGACGGCCGGCGCGCCGTCGTTGCGCCGGCGCAAAGAGAGGAGAGGAGCCGGAGCCCGGCTATCCGTGGACCGGCTGGGGCGAGAGGAGCAGGAGCAGGAGCGCCAGTAGGAGGATCAGCCACCAGTACTGTGCGAAATGAATTTCCACGTGCGACTCGGTTGTGGTGTGCATGACGCTGTACCTCCGATTGCCAGTTTCGGGCTTTTCGGGGATCTTGGCAACCTCCTGAGGGGTGGGAGGGGGCCCGTCCGGCGAGGTGGCGCCCGGGCATCAATGCCCACATCTTTCTTTGCCCTCTGGGGCCGCCTGCGCTCCGAAGCCTCACTCCCTGGCCCCCTCTCCACTTCGTGGAGAGGGGGAACGAAGAGGATCTGGCAGTGCCGAATTCGATGACGCTGATCTCTGGGCCCTCCCTCTCCACGAAGTGGAGAGGGACCGAGGGTGAGGCTTCGGAGGGCAGGCCACCCCAGAGGGCAAAGATGCGGGTGATCCTGGTTTTCCGCCCCCTTTTTGCTACCATCCGCGCCCGGAGGTTTTCCCAGTGACACGAAGGATTCTCGCGCTCGTCCTCCTGCTGCTCCCCGGTGCCCTGCGCGCCGAGGAGAGGCTCGGCTATTACCGTTTTCCGGCCATCCACGGTGACACGATCGTCTTCGCCGCCGAGGGGGATCTCTGGCGGGTGGACCGCCGGGGGGGCATCGCCACGCGGCTGACCACCCATCCGGCGGAGGAGTCCAACCCCGCGATCTCGCCGGACGGCAAGACGCTCGCCTTCTCGGCGGCCTACGAGGGGCCGACCGAGGTCTACACCATGCCGATCGACGGCGGGCTGCCGGTGCGCCGGACGTTCGAGGGGGAGGGCGGGCGCACCGGGGCCCTGGTGGTGGGCTGGACGCCGGGCGGCGAGGTGCTCTACGCCACGGCGCACGAGTCGGGGCTGCCCGGCACGGAGCTCGCCCGCATCGATCCGGCCACGGGACGGCGCACCCTGGTCCCCCTGGCGCAGGCGAGCGAGGGGGTCTACACGCCGGACGGCAAGACGCTCTTCTTCACCCGCTTCGCCTTCCAGGGGAGCCACACCAAGCGCTACAAGGGGGGCACCGCCCAGAGCCTCTGGCGGTATACAGCGGCACCAGCAAGTCCCCGATGCTCTGGCAGGGGCGGGTCTACTTCGTCTCGGACCGCGACGGCACGATGAATCTCTGGTCGATGGACGAGAACGGCAAGGACCTGCGCCAGCACACCCATCATCAGGGTTGGGACGTGGCCTCGCCCGACCTCTCGGACGGCCGGATCGTCTATCAGCTCGGGGCCGACCTGCGGATCTTCGACGTCGCGGCCGGCCAGGACGCGCCGGTCGCCATCCGCCTGATCTCGGATTTCGATCAGATGCGGGAGACCTGGGTGAAGAAGCCGGTGGACTTCCTGACCGCGGCCCGGCTCTCGCCCGACGGCAACCGGATCGTGCTGACCGCCCGCGGGCAGGTGTTCGTGGCGCCGGTGAAGGCGGGACGCATGGTCGAGGTGACCCGCAAGGAGGGCGTGCGCTACCGGGAAGGGCGCTTCCTGCCGGACGGCAAGAGCGTCATCGCGCTGTCGGACGAGACGGGCGAGGTGGAATTCTGGAAGTTTCCGGCGAACGGCGTCGGCAAGCCCGAGCAGCTCACCTCGGACGCCAAGGTGCTCCGCTGGGAGGGGGAGCCTTCGCCGGATGGGCGCTGGCTCGCCCATCACGACAAGAATCAGCAGCTCTGGCTGCTCGACCTCAAGACCCGCAAGCAGAAGCGGATCGCCGTCTCGACCGCGGCCTTCGGCCAGTTCCAGGACCTCGCCTGGTCGCCGGACAGCCGCTGGCTCGCCTGGGCGGTCCCCGAGCCCAACTCGTTCACCCGGATCTACCTCTATCAGGTGGAGACCGGCAAGACCGTGCCGGTGACCTCCAACCGTTTCAACAGCGCGAGCCCGGCCTGGAGCCGCGACGGCAAGTGGCTCTATTTCCTTTCGGATCGCAGCCTCAACACCCTCGTCCGCTCAGTCTGGGGGCCGCGCCAGCCCGATCCCTATCTCACCGCGACCACCGGCATCTTCGGGATCGCCCTGAAGAAGGACGCCCGCTCGCCCTTCCAGCCGCCGGACGAGCTCCATCCGGCGAAGCCCAAAGACAAGGAGGAGGACGAGGCGCCGGCGGACACCCCCGGGAAGGACGAGAAGGGGAAAAAGAAGAGCAAGGAGAAGGTCAAGGACGAGGACAAGGACCAGGACAAGCAGAAGAAGCCGCCCAAGGTGGCGATCGACCTCGACGGCCTCTCCTCCCGGTTGTATGAGGTCCCGGTGCCCCCCGGCAACTACGACTCGCTGCAGGCGAGCGAGGACCATCTCTTCTGGGTCTCGGCCCAGCCCGGGCTCCAGGAGGACATGCAGGAGCTCGAGGCCGTGCCGTTCGATTGGGAGAAGACCGAGCCCCAAACCGTCCTCGCCGGCATCGCGGACTACGACCTCTCGGCCGACGGCAAGAAGCTGATGCTGCGCAAGACGGATGACTTCTATGTCCTCGACGCCGGGGACGCCACGGCGGGGGGCGACGCCCTGTCGGAGAAAGAGCTGGAGAAGGCCCGGGTGGACCTCTCGAAATGGACCTTCGCCTTCGACCCCCGCGAGCAGTGGCAGCAGATGTTCCGCGAGGCCTGGCGGCTGGAGCGCGACTACTTCTACGACCCGAAGATGCACGGGGTCGACTGGCCGGGGATGCTGGAGAAGTACCGCCCCTTGAGCCTGCGGGTGACGAGCCGGGGCGAGCTGGACGATCTGCTGGGTCAGATGGTGAGCGAGCTGTCGGCTCTGCACACCTTCGTCCGCAGCGAGCCGCGCAAGGGGGGCGAGGACATCGACATCGCCTCGCTCGGCGCCGAGCTCGCCCGCGACGAGGCCGCGGGAGGCTGGCGGGTCACCCACGTCTACCGCTCGGACCCCGATCTGCCGGCCGACGCCGGACCGCTCCGCGCGCCGGGGGTGGACGTCGAGGACGGCGACGTCATCGAAGCAATCAACGGCGCTCCCACCCTGTCCACCCAGGATCTGGGCTCCCTGCTGCGCAACCAGGCGGACAAGCAGGTGCTCCTGCGCGTCAAGGACGCCAAGACCCACAAGAGCCGGGACGTGGTGGTGAAGCCGGTCTCGCCCAAGGACGCCGCCGACCTGCGCTATGGCGACTGGGAGCACGCGCGGCGGCTGGCGGTGGAGGAGAAGGGGAAGGGGGAGATCGGCTACGTCCACCTGCGGGCGATGGGCGGCCAGGACTACACGAGCTGGGCGCGCGACTTCTACCCGGTGTTCGACCGCCCCGGGCTGATCATCGACGTGCGCAACAACCGGGGGGGCAACATCGAGAGCTGGATCCTGGCCAAGCTCCTGCGCAAGGCATGGTTCTGGTGGCAGCCGCGCACGGGAGAGCCCTACTCGAACATGCCCTACGCCTTCCGCGGCCATCTGGTGGTGCTGATCAACGAGGGGACCGCGTCGGACGGCGAGGTCTTCGCGGAAGGGATCCGGCGCCTGAAGCTCGGCCCGGTGATCGGCAGCCGCTCCTGGGGGGGCGAGATCTGGCTCTCGTCGAGCAACGTCCTGGTGGACAAGGGGATCGCCACCGCGGCCGAGTTCGGCGTATACGGCCCCGAGGGGATCTGGCTGATCGAGGGGCACGGCGTCGATCCGGACATCGCGGTGGAGAACGCTCCCCACGCCACCTTCGAAGGGAAGGACGCCCAGCTCGACGCCGCGATCAAGTACCTCCAGGAGAAGATCAAGGCCGAGCCGGTGCCGGTGCCCAAGGCGCCGGCGTATCCGAACAAGTCCTTGATCTATCCGAAGAAGGGGGAGGCCCCGCAGGTGCCGTGAGGGGCCATGCGACACAGCCGAGATCCGCGATGGGGGGCTCTGACCGCGCTCTGCGCCTTGATGGCGGGAGGCGGCGGGAGCGCGCAGGCGCCGCCGTCTCCGGCCCCCCTCGCGGCCGGCACGTCGCTGGAGCGCGCCTTCGCCGCCGGTGATATCGGAGTCTTCGAGGCCGATCTCACCGCCGGCAGGGCATATTCCCTCGCCGTCGAGCAGCGGGGGATCCACCTGACCCTCGACGTGCGCGGGCCGCGCGGCGAGAGCGTGACCGCGGTCGACTCCCCCCTGGATCGCTGGGGGATCGAGGCCGTCCTCCTCCGCCCCGCCGCCACGGGCGTCTACCAGGTCGAGGTACGCGCCGCGGTGAAGGGGGTGGGGCCCGGCCGTTGCGAGATCCGTCTGGACGAGCTCCCCGATTCGGCGCCAGCCGGACGGGAACGGATCGCGGCCCTGGAGGCGATGACGCGGGCGGGCACGATCCTGCGCCGCGAGCCCACGGGCAGCCTCGAGAAGGTCCTCGCGGCCCTCCAGGAGGCGCGCGGCCATTTCCAGACCGCGGGTGACCGGCCGGGCGAGGCCGAGGCGGTCGCCGCCCTCGCCGCCGTCAATCATGGCCTGGGGAAGCAGAGCCAAGCCGTCGAGCTCTATCGCGACGCGGTCTCGCGATGGCGGGAGCTGCAGCGGCCCGAGCGCGAGATGCAGGCCTGGAGCGATCTCGGGCTCACCCTCTGGGAGAGGAGCGAGCTCCCCGCTGCCGACGAGGCTCTCGCCCGCGGCCTCGATCTCGCGCGCCGGCTCGGGCTGGCCTATCCCGAGGCCGATTTGCGCAACGACCAATGCCTGGTGCTCCACGCCCGCGGCAGCATCCAACCGGCGCTCGCCTGCTACCGGGAGGCCCTGGCGCTCTTCCATCAGCTCGGCGAGACCAAGGACGAGGCCGCGGTGCTCAACAACCTCGGCTTCGCCTCCTTCAGCCTGGGCGAGCCGGGGCCGGCTGAGGAGAGCTATCGGCAGGCGCTGGCGATCCGCCGGACGATCGGGGACCGCGCCGGAGAGGCTCAGGCGCTCAACAACCTCGCCGTCCTCCACCGCAGCCTGGGCGAGATCGACGAGGCGCTCAAGGCCTATGGCGAAGCCCGGGAGATCCTCACGGCTCTGGACGACCAGCGGCAGGAGGCCGCCACCCTGAGCAATCTGGGGGCTGCATATAGCGCGCTCGGCGAGGCGGAGCGGGCCCGGCTCTATCTGACCCAGGCTCTGGCGCTCCGCCGCAAGGTCGAGGACCGGCGCGGCGAGATCGTGACCCTCAACAACCTCGGTTGGCTGGAGCGCAGAAGCGGTGCGGCCGGCAAGGCGGTGCTCCTCCACCGACAGGCTCTTGAGGTCGCCCGCTCGACCTCTGATCCGCGGAACGAGGGGATCAGCCGCAGCTTGCTCGGGGAGGCCCTGGCCGCGGCGGGCCACTCCTCCGACGCGCTCGCCGAGCTCGACCGCGCTCTCGCCCTCCAGCGCCAGACCGGAGACCGCCCCACCGAGGCGCTCACCTTGCGCCGGAAGGGAGAGGCTCTGGCCGCGGGCGGGCGTGCCGCGGAGGCCTTGCCCCTTTTCGAGCAGGCTGTCCTCGCCTCACGGGCCGTGGGTGACCGCGTCAACGAGGCCATGACTCTCGCCGCGCGGGCCCGCACCCTGCGGGACCAGGCGGAGCCCGGCGGTCTCGAACGTGCGGCGAGCGATGCTGAAGCCGCCATCGCGGCTCTCGAATCGCTCCGCAACCGGCTGGGCAACCCGGAGCTCCGCGCCGCCTTCCTGGGCTCCCGCAGCGACGTCTACGAGCTGCGCATCGATATCCTGATGCGCCTCGCGGCGACCCGGCCCGGCCAGGGCTTCGACCGCGCCGCCTTCGAGGCGAGCGAGGACGCTCACGCCCGTTCGCTCCTCGACGTGCTGCGCGAGAGCGGCGCCGCCGTCCGCTCCGGCATCGACCCGGCGCTGGCGGCGCGGCAGCGCGACCTCGAACGCCGTCTGGCCCTCAAGCAGGACCGGCTCCAAACCCTCCTCGGCCGCCCCAAGGGAGACCCGGCCGCGAGCAGGGCCCTGGAAATCGAGAGCGAGCAGATCCGGGCCGAGCTGGACAACCTCGACGCCGAGATCCGGAGCAAGAACCCGCGCTACGCCGATCTCACCCATCCCGGAGCCGCGAGCCTGCGGGAGATCCAGCCGCTCCTCGACTCCGGCACGCTCCTCCTCGAATACTCCCTCGGACGGGAGCGCGGCTATCTCTGGGCGGTCGACGCGGCCGGGCTGCGCGCCTTCGTCCTTCCCGGACGGGAGGAGATCGAGCGCGCCGCTCGCGCCTACCATCAGGCCCTGAGCACGCCAGGCGGCGACGACAAGCGGTCCAGGCTCGGGCGGACGCTCAGCCGGATGCTCCTCGGCCCGGTGGCCGGCGAGCTGGGGGAGCGCCGCCTGGCGGTCGTCCTCGACGGAGCCCTGAATTACGTCCCTTTCGACGTTCTGCCCGAGCCGCGAAACCCGGACCGGTCCCTCCTCGCGCGCCATGAGGTGATCGAGCTGCCGTCGGCGTCGGTGCTCGCGGCCGAGCGGCGGGAGCTGGCGCGAAGGCCGCCGGCCCGCGGGCTCGCCCTCGTCATCGCCGATCCGGTCTTCCGGCCGGACGATTCCCGCGTCACCCCAGGGAAACAGAGCCACTCCGTGGTGGCGGGCGACCGGCAAGGCGGCGGCGCCGACGCCCTTTTTCTGACCCGCCTCCGTTTCTCCCGCCAGGAGGCTCTGGGAATCGCCGCTCTGGCGCCGCCGGGTGCGGTCACGACCGCTTTCGACTTCGCGGCCGACCGCGACCTGGTCCTCTCCGGCCGCCTGCGCGACTTCCGATACATCCACTTCGCCACTCATGGCGTTTTTGACGCCGGGCGGCCGGAGCTCTCGGGCCTGGCGCTCTCCCGCGTCAGGCCGGACGGCAAGCCACGCGAAGGTTTCCTGGGCCTGCGCGACGTCTACGACCTCGACCTGGCGGCCGATCTGGTGGTGCTCTCCGGCTGCCAGACGGCCCTGGGCAAGGAGATCCGGGGCGAAGGTCTCCTCGGGCTTACCCGCGGCTTCCTCTACGCGGGAGCGCCGCGGGTGGTGGCGAGCCTGTGGTGGATCGACGACCGGGCCACGGCCGCGCTCATGGCCTCGTTCTACCGCGGCTTGTGGATCGAGGGCCTGCGCCCCGCCGCCGCGCTGCGCAAGGCCCGCCTCACGATCGCGCGCCAGCACCGCTTCCGCGATCCGTCCTACTGGGGAGCCTTCGTCCTCCAGGGGGACTGGCGGTGAGGGAGGCTCCGGAAAGCTGAAAAATGTTGGAGCTCCTGCCGCGCTGATTGCACTCTACTCTCGAACGTACCCTTCATGAAAGGAGAAAGCGTCATGTCAATCAAGGACTTCACAAGGCCTTGGGTGGTCTCCGAGTCGGGTGTCAGAGAGTGCAGCTTCAGGGATGGGATCGAGATTTGCGATTTGGGAAATAACGTGGTGCAGGTCACATGCAAAAAAGGCGACCCCCAAAAGGACTTCACCTACCCGAAGGGTATCTACGACGAGCCCACCAACACGATCAAGAGTGAGGACGGAAGCTACGAGATTCAACTCCAGATCAAATTCTCTAGTCTGGCGGGGCAGGGAGGGATCACGGGGTCTTGGACGGCCAACGACACCGCCGGCGGGGTCGATGGCGGCGGCTAGCCCCGCGGCTCTGCGGTCCTCGAAATTTTTTAGGAACAAACCGCGCCGGAGCCTCACTACCGAGACAGGCCGGGCCGCAATGAGGCGGCCCGGAGCCTTCACGGGAGGATCCGATTATGTCGCAATCCACTCAGGCAGTCGAGGTCGAGACCGCGGTCGCTTCGCGTTCGATGCTTGGCACTCAAGTCGCGAGGTTCCACTTCCCCTCGAACGCTGGCACACAGAGGCAGACAGATTCGTTCAACCCCCCGTCCGGAAAGGACATCGTCGCCACTATCGCTCTCCAGAGCTTCGATCTGCAGTACACAGGCAAAGATAGCCATTTCGACTACGGACGGCTCCAGGTCGCTCTGAGCACCTCGAATACGGAGGCGGCCTGCACTGCGACTCTCCGCGACCAAACCGACGGCCGGAAGTGGGAGGGCACGGTAACGGGGCTCGTAACGTTCTTCGGCATCGCCTAGAGCGATGGCCCGGCTCAGTCCGGGGCTGTGCGGGGCGGAGCCGGAAGGCAACTGGACCTTCCGGCCTCCGCCCTGCGGGCTTTGGAGCTCAAACCAAAGGAGATCCTATGAAAGCCTTTTCCAAATTTCTGATCCCCCTGCTAACCGCTATCCTCACCGGCGCGGCGGTGCTCTCCGCACAGACCGCTT
>QHVW01000400.1 GCA_003223675.1 Acidobacteriota bacterium | reverse complement strand
GCTTGATGTGCTCGCGGTGGGTTTCGATCGTCTTGATACTCAGTTGGAGCGTCGCCGCGATCTGGCGGGTGCTCCGGCCCTGCCCGATCAAGCGAAACACCTGCAGCTCGCGGTCGCTGAGCGTCTCCAGAGGAGAGTCCGTGGCAAGCGTTCGCCCTGCCACATATCGTGCGGCCATCCGCTCCTCGACGGTGCCGCTCATGTACGTCTCGCCGGCCAGCAGGCGGCGGATGGCGACCAGGACCGTCTCGTCGAGCTGCTGCTTGCTGACATAGCCCCGGGCGCCGGCCCGCAGGGAACGCTCGGCATACACCGCTTCGTCGTGCATCGAGAGCACGAGCGCCGGGATCTGCGGGTGGCGGCGCTTCATCTCCTTGACCAGGTCCAGGCCGTCGCTGTCCCCGAGGGCGAGATCGACGATCACCAGGTCGGGCTGGCTCTGCTCGGTGGCTTGGAGCGCTGCCGCGCTGTTCCCGGCTTGCCCGCACACGGCGAGGTCCGGCTCGGACTCGATCAGGCTGGCCAGCCCGCGACGGAGCATGGGGTGATCGTCGACGATGAGGATCGTCCTCCTGGCCGGGGCGGGCATGCTACGGTGTCTCGCAGGCGTCGATGCGGCCGGAGAGGGGAAAGGCGCAGAGGACCGTCGTGCCGCCGCGGGATCGCCGCCGGACTTCGATGCGGCCACCGATCAAGCGCGCCCGGTAGGTCATGTTGTGCAGCCCGATCCCGTCCGGCGGGCGCTGGCTCTCGGGCATGCCCACACCGTTGTCCAGGACGGTCAGGACGCCTTCCCCGCCTTGCGCGCCCAGGCGGATCTCGATCCGTCGTGCTTTTCCGTGGGCCACGGCATTGTTCACGGCCTCCTGCGCGATGCGAAAGAGGTGCCGCTCGGCCTCGGGGTCGAGCCTCCCAAGAGGTTGATCGCACGCGAATGCGCAGGAGACGCGAAACAGGTGCCGGACGTCGAGAGCCAGGTCGGCGAGGGCGGTCTCGAGACCGCCCTCGCTCAGGCCCACGGCCCCAAGGCCGCGAGCCATGTCGCGGGCCTCGCCGATGGCCTCGTTCAGCAGCAGGGCGATCTCGGCCGCGGCATCGGCCGCGGCGGTCTGGGCGGTCTGGTCGTCGGTGGTTGCGCCCGGGCGCGCGAGCTTCCTGGCAAGCGTCGCGCTCAAGGCGGAGATCCCGGCCAGGGTCTGGCACAAGCCGTCGTGGAGCTCCCGCCCCAGGCGTTCCTTCTCCCGATCGAGGATCGCGAGGACCTCCCTCTCGAACCGCATCCGGTCGGTGATGTCACGCGCCGTCGCGTAGATTTCGCCGTCTCCCGCAACGTGGCTTCGCGGTCGTCCACGTGGACGAAGGCGACGAAGGGGCGGGACCGCAGCTCCTCGAGGGGCCAGCCCAGAGCGGACACCCACGCCGGATTCAACCGCGTGAAGTACCCGTCCAGACCGGCAATGCAGTGCAGGTCGAAGGACTGCTCGAAGAACGGAGCAAGCTCCGCCTCGGCCGGTTGACCGGTGGCCAGACTCTGGGAGGGTTGCATTTTCCTCATTGTGCACGAAGTTGTTCTCCACTGCAACCGAGCTTGTCCGTCAAACAGCTTCTCGCGCCTCTCGCCGGAGATCGGCCAGGAGCGGACTACCCTCTAATTCGAGTAAAAGCAGTCCCAATCCCAGTTACTGCAGGTTGCCGCCTTATCTGGGTACGAGGTCGCGCGCGTTGCGTTGCCGGTCAGATTCTCGCGCGCCTGGGTGAGGAAGGCCGGAATCGGGCGCAGCTCGCCCGGAACAGGTGCCACCCTCTTCGACATAGAAGAGTCTCGATAAACGCCGAGTATCGCTCCCCGTTGGGGCGCGGAGAGGGCAGGGATCGATCGCGGCCCAGCCCGTTGGGCTGGGCTGAGGAAGCCGGGCCGTTGGCCCGGAAGGCCCGCGATTTCTTCGGGTCGGTTCGCTCCAACACCGTCATCAAGGTTTCCGGCGCAAGATTGGGATTGAGGCCCAAGGGGCCGCCCTTCCTCATCCCAGGGCATCGCCCTGGGATGGAGACGGAAGATCTATCCACGGCGGCCTGAAAGGCCGCGCTAGACTAGCCCGCTATACTGTCCCCGCGTGAGCGCCCCCACCCTCCACGTCGTCCTCGTCGAGCCGGAGATCCACTGGAACACCGGCAACGCCGGGCGGACCTGCCTGGCGGTGGGGGCGCGCCTCCATCTCGTGGGTCCGCTGGGGTTTTTTCTCAGTGAGCGGCAGGTGCGGCGGGCCGGGCTCGACTACTGGCCGCGCGTCGATCCGGTGATCTGGGACCGCTGGGCGGATTTCGAGCCGGAGATCCCCCGCCTGGGCGAGCCGTTCTTCTTCAGCGCTGAAGCAGAGCGGGATTTCTGGAGCGTCGAGTATCCGGAGCGGACGGTGCTGATCTTCGGCAAGGAAAGCGTGGGGCTGGCGCCGGAGATCCGCGCCCGCCATCCCGAGCGGCTGGTGCGCATCCCCATGATCGACCCGGAGATCCGCTCGCTCAATCTCTCGACGTCGGTGGCGCTGGCGGCCTACGAGGTGGCTCGCCAGCGCCGAAGAAGGTGAGGATCAGGGGAGGACGAATTTGATCGATTGGTCCCCCTTCTCCACCTTCGCCCCCTTGAGCTTCGCGGTGAGCCCGGCCGCCTCGATCGTCGTGAGATCGCCGTCCTGACCGATCTTCGGCTCCGCCGGCAGACCGGTCATCCGGAGATCCTTGACGCCGTTGAACAGGGGATGCTCGCCGGCAGCCTCTGTAAGCGCCTGGGCGTCGAGGACCTTGAGGGCTGAGCCCTCGGTCCCCAGCTCCAGGTATCGCTGATGGAGGATCTCCCCTGGGGCGAGCAGGGAGACGTTGAGGGGATCGAAGCCGCGAAGCTCGAGCGGATGGGCCGCCGCGACGATCTCGATCGTCCAGCCGGGACGCGCGAGGAAGGCGTCGCGGGTCTCCCGCTTCGTCCGCGCGAGCGTCTGGACGTCCGTCTTCGCTTTGTCCTGCGCGGCGTCGACCTCGGCGGGCGTGAAGCCGCACGCGGCGGCGGGCTTGCCGACGATCGCCTGGGAGAGCATCTCGTCGAGGCTCGCGGTCTTGCCGTCCTCCAGGGCCCGGCGCCAGGCGGGATCGAAGCGGTCCAGCAGCGCCGCCTCCGCCCAGCCGATCGCATAGAAGCGGTCGCGGACGTCCTCGGCGCCGTATTCGGCGGCCGGCAGATCGGGCCCCTGGGTCTTCCCCAGGGAGAGCTTCTCGACGAAGGTCGCCAGCCCCTCGTTGAGCTCCGACCCCCGCTCATAGCCGACGGCTCCCGGCGGCATGTGGCCGAAGCGCTCCCGCCGCCGCTCGAGGGCCTGGCCCGTCCAGCAGGCGGCCTCCCTGGCGTCCGCGGCCTTGAGGGCCCGCCGGAGCCCCTCGGTTTCGAGGCGCCGCGCCGCGAGGAGGGCGGCGTCGCCCGTCGGATAGAGGAACAGCTCACCCTCGTTTCCCTGCCAGGTGGGATGGCGCCGGCGCTGGAAGACGTGGAAGGTCTCGTGGATCAGGGTCGACGCCCACTCCCGGGCGCTCGGGCCGGCTTCGGGATGGACGATCAGCGTCGCCGTCTTCACGCCGCCGAGATCGACCCCGTTGTTGGCGTTCATCGCCGGATGGCGCCCCGGAAAGACCTGAAAGTCCGCCTCCGGCTTGAATTCCGCCGGCGGAGAGGGATGGCGGACGAGGATCGTGCGCTCGCCGTCGTAGATCGCCACCGGCGTCTTGAATGGCTCGAACCCCGGCCAGAGCGGCAGCACGGCGAGGCGGTCGAATTCGGCGCGCACGGCGGTGGCGGTGACTTTGGGCGGCTCGGCGTGGAGGGGAGCCAGGGCGAGCAGGAGGGCGAGGATCAGGAGGCCTCCTGCCCTTCGAGGCCTCACCCCCTGGCCCCCTCTCCACTTCGTGGAGAGGGGGAACCTGGCTGCAACGACCTTGCCGAATCGGGAAAAATTTGCTCTCTGGGCCCTCCCTCTCCACGCAGTGGAGAGGGACCGAGGGTGAGGCTTCGGAGGGCAGGCGGCATCGACAGGCAAAGAGTTTTGTAAGGCCATGGATTCAATCCCTTTGGGGTCTTCCCCACCCTCCCCCGCCCGGCGTCTCCAGGATGAGGCGATCGCCCGGCCCGACCTCGCGGCCGTCGATGGAAGCGAGCTCCTCCACCTCGCCCGCGGCGCGGACCAGCCGCTGGCGCCCGGGCTGGCCCGGCTCGCCCCCTTCCATGCCGTAGGGGCGCTCCACCCGGTGCTGGGAGAGGAGGGAGAGGGACATCGGCGCCAGGAAGGCGATCTCGCGCACGGCGCCGTCTCCCCCTCGCCAGCGCCCTGCTCCGCCCGAGCCCTTACGGATGGCGAAGCACTCCAGGCGCACGGGGTAGCGGTGCTCCAGCACCTCGGGGTCGGTGATGCGGGTGTTGGTCATGTGGGTATGAACGGCGCTCGCCCCCGCGAACCCTCGGCCGGCGCCGGCGCCGCCGCAGACCGTCTCGTAGAAGCCGAAGCGCTCGCTGCCGAAGAGCAGGTTGTTCATCGTCCCCTGGCCGCAGGCGACGAGGCCCAGCGCCTTGATCAGGGTGTCGA
>QHVW01000208.1 GCA_003223675.1 Acidobacteriota bacterium | reverse complement strand
CAGGGGCGAGAGCAGGGGCACCAGCCGCGCCGTCTCCACCCCCGGCCCCCCGAACAGCGTCAGGTCGACCCCCGCGGTGGAGTCGCGGGCCGCTCCGGCCAACATCTCGTTGGGATCGGCCGGCACCGGCCGCGCGTCGAGCACGATCGGCCGTCCGGGGTCTTGATTCTGGATTGCCTCGACCGCCGCCTTGAGCGCCTCCGGAGCGGCGGGCTGCAGCGCCACCGCCTCCAGATAGGCCGCCACCTCTTCGCCATAGAAGGCCTGGAGGATCTTGGGATCGGCGGGGAGGGCCTCCGAGGCCACCTTCCCCTGACCCTGGGCCCCGGTCAGCGTCACGGCGGCCCGCTTGAGCAGGAAGGCGTATTCGGCCGGCGAGAAGTCCCCGGTCTCCGGCCGCCAGACCACCTGGAACCAAGTGCCGGCGGGGGCCTTCGACGCCACGTCGGCCGCGATGCGGAGCTCGGCCTGGAGGCGCTCGGCCCCTTGCGCGAGCGGCGGCGGGGTGCGGAAGACCAGCGAGATCCAGGGGGTCGCGCCGCTGTCGCGCACCGTGGCCGGGAGGCTCGTGTCAACGGGAGCATCCGCCGAGAGAGGGACCTCCCAGGCGACGAAGAGGGGGCTTCCCGGCTCCAGCCCGCCGGGCTTCAGGACGCGGGCGACGTCCGCGAGAGGGACGGAGGAATCGACGCGCAGGCCGGCGCAGGGCCGGCACGGCAGATTGGCCGCTCCCAGGGGGAGCGCGAGGCAGAGCAAGAGACTACCCGGGAGCAGATGCTTGACGGAATCCATGGCAGGAAGCATAACAGCGCCCCTCCGGAGCGAAATTCTCCAGACTCCCTGCTAAGATCAGGGGTGCCATCACTATGGAATTCTCTGGAAGACTGACCGCCTTTCCCATGGGCGACCTGTTGCAGTGGGCGCAGAACGAGCGCTGCACGGGAGCGCTCGTGATCCGCCGCAGCGAGCGCGAGAAGCGGATCTACTTCCATGCCGGCGAGGTCGTGGGGTGCCTCACGAACGATCCCGCGGAGCTCTACGGCCAGCACCTCGTGCTCCACGGCCACCTGAGCGAGAGCCAGCTCTTCCAGGCCTTGAAGCACTGCGCGGCCCAGGGCACCCGTCTCGGGGTGGCGCTGCGCCAACTGGGACTGCTCCCACCCGAGGTGGTCCAGCAGACCCTGCGCGGGCAGATCGAGGACGTGGTCTGTGACCTCTTCCTCTGGCAGCGCGGCATCTTCTACTTCCAGGCGGAGCTGCCCCAGGAGGAGGAGATCCTGCCCGAGCCGATCAACGTCCTGGGGCTGATGATGGAGGGGGCCCGCTGGGTGGACGAGGTCGCGCGCATGCGCCGGATCCTCGTCCACGACGGCGTCGTGCTCCGCCGCGGGGAGCGGTGGCCCGGCGGGCAGGACCTGGCGCCGGTCCAGCAGCAGCTCGTCGAGATGGTGGACGGCCGCCGGGCCCTGGCGGACCTCTACAAGAAGATCCGCGGCTCCTATTACCGGTTCCTGGCGGGGGCGTTCCGGCTCTGCGTGGACCGGGTGCTCGACATCGAGGAGGTGCGGGAGACGGCCGACTCCGCCAGCCAGGAGATGAGCGTCTACGATCTATTGCTGGAGCAGGCCGCCGAGGAGCAGGTCCTGGTGGCCCGCCGGCACATGGCGGTGCCGCTCGACCTGCTGGAGCGCTGCTATCCCGTCTGGGTGGAGGAGCCGGCGGAGGACGAGAAGACGCGCATGCCGGCCAGGGCGCGCGACTTCTACGCCCGCTTCGACGGCCGGACCTCGCTGGGGGACGCCTTCTCCGGCGACGCCCGCGTCCGCGGGCGCGAGATGGATCTCCTGCTGCTCCAGCTCCAGAAGGGGAGGCTGGCCCTGCTCCCCGCGCCGGTCGAGCATCTGGAGCAGGCCGCCGAGCGGCGAGGCCAGCCGGCCCTCCAGCGCTGGTGGCGGCGGATGTTCCAGCAGTAGGGAAGAGAAGAGAAGAACACGGACAGACACGGACTACCACGGACCCGCACGGACGAGCACGCGTGTCCGTCCGTGTGGGGTCCGTGCTCGTCCGTGCTCTTCACTCCGCCACTGCCTCCCGCAGCGCCACGCCGAGCGCCGGCAGCCCCAGCTTTTCGCGGATCTTCGCCTCGATCTCGTCGGCGAGGTCGGGGTTCTCGCGCAGGAAGACCTTGGCGTTGTCGCGCCCCTGGCCCAGGCGAAGATCGCCGTAGGAGTACCAGGCGCCGCTCTTGACCACCAGCTTGTGCTCCACGCCGAGGTCGACCAGCTCGCCGGTCCTCGAGATCCCCTCGCCGTAGTCGATGTCGAACTCGGCCTGGCGGAAGGGGGCGGCGACCTTGTTCTTCACCACCTTGACCTTGGCGCGCGAGCCGGTCACCTCCTCGCCCTCCTTCAGCGAGGCGATGCGGCGGATGTCGATGCGCACCGAGGAGTAGAACTTGAGGGCGCGGCCGCCGGTGGTGGTCTCGGGGTTGCCGAACATGACGCCGATCTTCTCGCGGATCTGGTTGATGAAGATCAGGCAGGTCTTCGACTTGGAGACGATGGCGGTGAGCTTGCGCAGGGCCTGCGACATCAGGCGGGCCTGGAGGCCCACGTGCGAGTCGCCCATCTCCCCCTCGAGCTCGGCCTTGGGGACCAGGGCCGCCACCGAGTCGATCACCACCACGTCCACCGAGTTGCTGCGCACCAGCATCTCGGCGATCTCCAGCGCCTGCTCGCCGTTGTCCGGCTGCGAGACCAGGAGGTTGTCGATGTCGACCCCCAGCTTGACGGCGTAGTCGGCGTCGAGCGCGTGCTCGGCGTCGATGAAGGCCGCGATGCCGCCCCGCTTCTGCGCCTGGCCCACCACGGAGAGGGCGAGCGTCGTCTTGCCGGACGACTCGGGGCCGTAGACCTCCACCACGCGGCCGCGCGGGAAGCCGCCGATGCCGATGGCGTGATCGACGGCGATCGAGCCGGTGGAGATGGCCTCCAGCGCCAGCGTCTCCCGCTGGCCCAGGCGCATGATCGCTCCCTTGCCGAACTGCTTCTCGATCTGGGAAAGCGTGCCGTCGATCGCCTTCAAACGATCCAATTTCGTGTCTGCCATGTGACTTTTCGCTCCTTCTGGCCTCGGGGGCACTTGGGCTCCTATTCTACTGTGCTCGGGGGGATCGGGGCTACGACGCCGGTTCGTGTCTCCATCATAATAGACGGTAATGAGGCGGTCAAATCCCGCCCGGAGATATACTCCTCCCCCGCCGGAAATCCAGCGCGGCCTTCCCCGGTTCTGGAAGAGAAGTCGAGGACAGCTTCATGATCCTCTATAATCTGAGCCCTTAAACAATCGTCCGGACACCACGCAGACCTCACGATGGAATCCATCGCCGTCGAAACCAGCGACGCGCTCTACGCCGCCGAGCCGATCCGCCGTCTCGAGGAGAACGTCGCCCGCGTCATCCGCGGCAAGCGCGAGGTGATCCGCCTCGCCACCGTCTGCCTGCTCGCCCGCGGGCACGTCCTCCTGGAGGACGTCCCCGGCGTCGGCAAGACCACCCTGGCGCAAGCCCTGGCCCGCTCGCTCGGGCTCTCCTTCCAGCGCATCCAGTTCACCAGCGACCTGCTGCCGTCCGACATCATCGGGGTCTCGATCTACAACCAGAAGAACCAGACCTTCGAGTTCGTCCCCGGCCCGCTGTTCGCCAACGTGGTGCTGGCGGACGAGATCAACCGCGCCACCCCCAAGACCCAGTCGGCCCTGCTGGAGGCGATGAGCGAGCGCAAGGTCTCGGTCGAGCGCAAGCGCTTCGCCCTCCCCGAGCCCTTCGTCGTGCTGGCCACCCAAAACCCGCTGGAGTACCAGGGGACCTTCCCCCTCCCCGAGTCGCAGCTCGACCGCTTCCTGATGTCGCTCTCGCTCGGCTATCCGCCGCGGGCGGACGAGAAGGACCTGCTGCTCTCGGGCGGCGTCGAGGACCTCCTGGAGCACATGCAGCCGGTGCTCTCGCAGGACGGGCTGCTCGACCTCCAGGCGCGGGTGGCGCGGGTGCGCGTCGCGGACAAGCTGGCGGACTACATGCTCTCGCTCGCCGAGGCCACCCGTCATGGCGGCGACTTCCTACTCGGGGTCTCGACCCGCGGGCTCCAGGCCCTCTTCCGGGCCGCCCAGGCGCTCGCCCTCTGCGAGGGGCGCGGCTACGTCATCCCGGACGACGTGCAGCGCCTGGCCGGGCCGGTGCTGGCGCATCGTACCTCCCTCAAGCGGGGCACGGCCGATCTCGACCAGGCGAGGAAGGCGATCGAACGGGTGGTGGCGGCGACGCCGGTGCCCCTGTGAGCGGGCCGGCCTCCCCCCCCTCGCGGAGAAACCCCGGAGGCTTCTTCTACCGCCGGGCGGTCCCCGAGGGGATCCGCATCACCACGGTGGGCCTCTGGTACGTGCTCTTCACGGTGCTGGTGGCCATCGCCGCCACCAACACCGGCAACAACGCGCTCTACATGGTGCTGGCGTTGATGTTCTCGCTGCTGATCGTCTCCGGCGTGGCCTCGCGCGAGAACGTGCGCGGGCTGGCGGCGGAGATCGATCCCCCGGGCGAGGTGTTCGCCAACCGGCCGTTCGCGGTGGGGTTCCGGCTGAAGAGCCGGGCTCTCGTCTTCCCCCGCTGGTTCCTCCTCTTCACCCTCTCGCGCTCGGGATCGCCGCTGCTCATCCCCTACCTGCCGCGCCGGGGCAAGAGCGTGGGCCAGTTGGAGCTGATGGTCGGCTCGCGAGGGTTCCACCGTTTCCCCTACGTCCACGTCTCCAGCCTCTTCCCCTTCGGCTTCTTCCGCAAGGGGGTGCGCTACCGCGTCGACTTCGAGGTGCTGGTCTTCCCCGAGCTGTTCCCGGCCGGCGGCAGCCGGCCCCAGGAGTCCGAGCAGGCGGGGGACGACGCCAGCCGGCGCGGCGGCTGGGGGCATGATCTCTATGCCCTGCGCGCCTTCCGCCGCGGCGACGATCCGCGGGGGATCCACTGGAAGCAGACGGCGCGCACGGGCGAGATGATCTTCACCGAGCGCACCGCCGAGCGGAGCCGGCGATTGTCGATCGTCTTCGACAACGCGGTGGGCGAGCTCAGGGATTCCGCGGAGCAGAGCCGTTTCGAGCGGCTGGTCAGCGAGGCGGCCACGATCGCCGTCGATCACCTGGCGCGCGGCTACGAGGTCGAGCTGGTGACGCGCGAGGGCTCGCTCGGCTTCGCCAGCGGCCCCCGCCAGCGGCTGGCCGTGCTCGAGGCCCTGGCGCTGATCCAGGCCCGGCCACGCACCGCCGAGCCGCTCGTCTCGGGCGATTCCCGGGCACCGCAGATCCGGGTCCATCTCGATCCCGACGCTCCGGCGAGGATGGCGGGATGAGCTTCGCGCGGCAGAAGCGGCTGCTGCTGGGGTGGACCGCGCTGCTCGCCCCCATCCCGCTGCCGTTCAACGGCGTGGTGGGATGGCCGGCCACCCTCGCCTTCCTCCTCGGCGTCATCCTCTTCCTGCGCCGGGCGAGCCTCGATCCGGCGCGCTGGCTGCCGTCCTGGGGGATGAACGTGCTGGGGCTGGTCTACCTGCCGTTCTTCTTCCTCGACATGTTCGTGATCTCCCGCGGGCTGGTGCGGCCGGTGATCCACCTCTGTCTGTTCACGGTGCTGGTCAAGCTCTTCGCCATCGTCCGCGAGCGCGACAAGTGGCAGGCGTCGATCGGCGTCTTCTTCCTCTTCCTCGCCGCCATGGGCACCAGCGTCCATCCCACGATCGTGCTCTATCTGATCGGGTTCCTGGTCCTGGTGCTGGTGCTGCTGACCCGCTTCGCCTTCCTCCACGTCCTCTCCGGCTTCGGCCGCGAGGACCCGGCGCTCGCCCTCATCCCCCTGCGCGGCTTCCTGCTGCTCGCCACCGCCGCCACGGTGGTGATCGCCATCCCGATGTTCATGCTCCTGCCGCGCGTGCGCGCGCCGTTCATCGTCGGCCGCGGCAGCGGCAGCGGGGTGACCCTGGAGTCGGCCGGCTTCTCCGATCAGGTGACGCTCGATTCGATCGGCCGCATCCGCGGCAGCCGCGAGGTGGTGCTGCGGGTGCTGGAGGAGGCCCCCCTCGGCAGCGAGCGGGAGATGCGCTTCAAGGCCGCCACCTACGACGTCTATCAGGGGGGGAGTTGGCGGCGTTCGCCGAGCCAGGGCAATCTCCAGCGCGGGCAGGGCGTGCGCTTCCGCCTGAGCCCGGAGAAGCCCGCCCGCTGGGCCACGATCTGGCTCCAGCCGCTCCACAGCCAGAGCATGCCGCTGCCGGTCGAGACGACGGTGATCGAGCCCCGCTCGTCGTCGCTGGCGATCGACTCCGGCGGCGCCGTCTCCTTCCCGTTCAACCCGCTGGAGGTGCAGGAATATCGCGTCGGCCTCGCCCGCTCGCCGGTGCTCGCCGGCGCCACGCCCGTGGGCGCCGCGGACCCGGCGCTCGACCTCACCGGCGTGACGCCGAAGATCGCCGGTCTGGCGGCCCAGGTCATGGGGCAGGGGACCCCCTTGCAGCGGGCCCGCCGGCTCGAGAGCCACCTGATCGACAACTACACCTACACCCTCGACTTCGTGGGGCGCTCGCCCGACAACCCGATCGAGGGCTTCCTCTTCCGCTACCGCAGCGGCCAGTGCGAGTACTTCGCCTCCTCGATGGTGCTGATGCTGCGCTCGCAGGGGATCCCGGCGCGCCTGGTGACCGGCTTCCTCGGCGGCGAGTACAACCCCTTCGAGGGCTACTACATCGTGCGCGAGAACAACGCTCATGCATGGGTCGAGGCCTATCTGCCGGAGCGCGGGTGGCGGATCTTCGATCCCACTCCCCCCGCCGGACGTCCGGCCGGGGGCAACGAAGGGGCCATGGCCCTGGCCCAGCAGGCGTGGGACTTCCTGGTGTTCCGCTGGGACCGCTACGTCCTCACCTTCGGCCTCTACGATCAGCTCCGCATCTTCGGCAGCCTGCGCGAGCTGTGGGCCGACTTCTGGTCCCACTTCAAGCGTGACGAGAAGGCGGTCTCCCATCCCTCCTCGTCCGGTCTCGACGCGCTCGGTCCCGCCAGCCCCAAGCCCGGCGGCCGCCGGGGCCTGCCCGACGTTCCCCTGCCCCTGGCGCTGGGGCTCACGCTGATCGCCGCCGCCGTGTGGGTGCTCTACCTGCGGCTGAAGCCGCCGCTCACCGCCACCGCGGCCTACCGCCGGCTGCGGCGCCGCCTCGGCCGCGCGGGGAGCGCCCTGGCCGATTCCCTGCCGCCGCTCGCCGTGCGCCGCGAGGCCGAGACCCGCTATCCCGCCGCCGCCCTGCCCGCGGGCCGGGTCATCGATTTCTACCTGCGCGAGAGCTTCGGGGGGCAGCCGCTGGAGGACGAGGAGATCGAGATCCTCAAGGCGGCTCTTGACGAGGCGGAGAGGAAGATGCGAAAAGCAGGCTGACAATCTCTTCTCTTTTTGGGGAGGTCCCGAGATGAATATTCTCTGGCTGTACCAGATTCCCACGCTCTGGCTCGGCGTTCTGATCGTCGGTCTTTTCGTCGGGGCCTCCGTCGCGGGCCTGAAGCTGACCCGCCCGCTGGCGAAGCGGCTCAGCCACGAGCAGAACGATTTCGTCAATATCTTTGTCGCCATCATCGCCGTCTTCTACGCGGTGCTCGTGGGCCTGATCGCCGTCGCCGTGTGGGGGAACTTCACGACGATCGATGGCATCGTCTCCAACGAGGCCGTGAACGCCTCGGACGTCTACCGCGACGTCGAAAGCTATCCTCCCGCCGTGCGGGACGAGGTTCGCCGGAATCTGCGGGCCTACATCAGTGTCGTGATCCAACGCGAGTGGCCGGCCCAGCGGCGTGGGGACAAGCGGCATTTGGCAGGTGACCTTCTGCTGCATCGCGCCGCCCACGGCTTGACCACGTTCGAGCCGGCGACCCCCGGGCAGCAGGTCGTCCATGTCCAGACGCTGCGCGACCTCGATGATCTCTTCTCCAATCGCCGCCTGCGGCTGGAAGCGGTCGACAGCCATCTGCCGGGCCTCATGTGGCTGGTGGTGCTGGCCGGAGCGGCGGTCCTGATGACCATGACCTTCTTCTTTTACGCGGAAAGCCACACGCTCCATCTCCTGCTGTCCATCGGCCTCAGCGTGTTGATCGGCCTGGTGATCTTTCTGATCCTGGCGCTGGACCGGCCGCTGATCGGGAAGGTCAGCGTGGACGCCTCCAGCTTCGAGGACGCGTTGGCGACGATGAACGAGGCGTCGTTGGTGCCCTGACGCCTAGCGCAACCCCGAAGGCAACCGCGGCGAGGAGATCAGCTTCGCGAATTCTCGCCAGCGCGCCTCCGGCCGGTCCGCGGTGCCGCCCCGCTTCTCGATGTATTGCCGCACGAGGTCCTGGCCGAGGTTGTAGTTGATCACATAGCTCCGGTACTGATCGATGAAGCGGACGCGCTGGGCCGCCCGCTCCGGGGACATCAGGGCGTAGCGCACCAGCCAGGCTTCGGCGTCCCGGCGCGAGATCTCGCCGTTGACGCTTTTCCCATTCACGCTTTTCCCATTCAAATACTGGCGCGCCGCTTCATTGCCGGCGTAGCTCAACCCCTGGAGCAGCCCCTGGATCTCGGCGTAGCGCTCCGCTTTGGCAGGATCGAGGCCGGCCAGCGGATAGAGCCGCTCGCGCTCGAAGGCGGTCCGCTCGTGGCCGGGGAAGGCCACCTCGATGCCGAAGTTGGCCGTCCCCTCCGCGATCAGCGATTGCGGCGAGAAGAGCGGATAGACCGAGAATTCGCTCCATCCGCGGTCGCGCACCAGGTGCTTCTCGAGCAGCGTGTTGTAGACGTGGTGCCCAGGGTACCCCTCGTGACAGGCGAGGTCGATCGCGCGGTCGATGAAGATCGGCAGATCGGTGTTGACCTGGATCACGCTGTGGAAGCCCCCCTTGTACCAGTTGTAGCCGCCCCAGGCCTTGTTGGTGACGTATTCGACCACGAAGCTCTCGCCGGCGGGGAGCTCGATGTGCTGGAGCGTGCGCCGCCGGCATTCGTCGATGGCGGCGCTGAAGACCGCGTCGAGCCGGTCGCGGGGGATGACGAACTGCTGCCGGAAGGCTTCCACGCGCTCCGCGAGGGGGCCGCTCCCCGGCACTTCTTTTTCGAGCTGATCGAGGATCTCCTGGAAGTGCGCGGCGCCGTAGGTGGGGGCGACCGCGTCATAGAGCGCCTTCGACTCCTCGTCGAAGGACATCGGCTTACCGGAGACGAGATCGATCCGCGCCACCATCGACTGGAGCTGCCGCTGGAGATACTGATGGCGGAGGCGGACGATCTCCTCGTCGCCCGCCGCCGGCGGATGGGCCGCGAGATCGGCGATCAGCGCCTCGGCCGCGGAGCGGATCTCGGGCAGCGGGCGCTTGTGGGCTTCCGCCTCGGTCCGCCACTCCGGCGGGCCGTAGTAGGCGTCGACGTAATCGGTGTCGTGCTGGCCGACGGCGAGCACCAGCTTGACGTAGGATTCGGCGATCCGTTTCATCGGGTCTTCCTCGTGCGCGGGGGCTGTCCGACGGATAGCGCAGCCGGCCAGCAGGAGCGGGATCGTCAAGAGAAGAACGAGTCGTTCCATGATGCCCGGGGAGATTAGCACGGGTGGACCAGCGGCTCCGGTCAAAGATCTTCGTATAG
>QHVW01000399.1 GCA_003223675.1 Acidobacteriota bacterium | reverse complement strand
TTTTTTCCGCTTGTTCCGAAAGGCGGGAGCCGCGGTGGGGTGAGGGGAAAGGCAGCACCGGGACGTTCTCCTTCTGCCGTACTCATAAACATACAAAACAAGGAGAACGTCATGAAAAAAGCCGTCCGCTTCGCGCTGCTGCTTGCCCTCGCAGCCCTGGCTTATTGGTCCGCGACGCCCAAGGCCGCTTACGCCCTGGCCGTCTGTGGCAACCTGAGCAACCGCGCCTGCCTCAATCCCGGCCAGACCCTCTCGTGCACTCTGTCGGGGGGTGACCTCAGCTTCTGTCTCTGTGATCCCGACACGCACAAGTGGGATTGCTCTTTCTAAGCTTTTCCGGAGCGCCCTCCAGGCCCTTGCGGTCTGGGGGGATCTTGACTTAGCTAACAGCTTAGTCCACAATCATAGCATGCGAGAGGTCAACGTCCACGAAGCCAAGACTCATCTGTCCCAACTGTTGGTGCGGGTAGCCCAAGGTGAAGAGATCATCATCGCTCGCGCGGGGAAGCCGGTTGCGCGGCTCGTTCCGGTCGAGCCGAAATCCCAGCGTGTCCTGGGGCAGGATAGGGGGCTTTTCGAGGTTCCTGAAGATTTCAATGCACCCCTGCCTGACGAGCTGCGGATTTACTTCGAGTCGTGAGAATCCTTCTCGACACTCAGTGCTGGCTCTGGATGCAGGTCACTCCTGAGAAGCTGTCTTCTCGCTCGCAGACCCTCGTGACCGATCCTGAAAACCAGCTTTTCTTATCCTCCGCCAGCTCATGGGAGATCGCGATCAAGTACTCGATCGGCAAGCTGCCGTTGCCAATGCCTCCCACCGAGTACGTGCCCAGCCGGATGGAGGCTAGCGGCACTTCGGCATTACCCATCCTTCATGCGCACACTCTCCATGTTTCGACATTGCCGCTGCATCATGGCGATCCCTTCGATCGTCTCCTGATCGCACAGGCGCAGCTCGAAGCGCTGACCCTCCTCACCTCCGATCGGCAATTCGGTGCGTATGAGGTCGAAATTCTCTGGGCTTAGCCGAGGCGCGGTGATTACGCCGGGTTCGGCACGTCGATGAACTCAACCTCGATCCCGAACCGCTCCGCCAGATGCTCGCCCAGGGCTCGGACGCCCAGCCGCTCGGTCGCGTAGTGGCCGCCCGCGAGGTAGTGGGTCCGGGTCTCCTTCGCCACGTTCATCACCCACTCGGTGACCTCGCCCGTGATGTAGGCGTCCAGCCCCTCGCCGATCGCCGAGTAGAATTCCCGCTGGCCGCCGCCGCTGATCACGCCCAGGGTCGAGATCGCTTCCGGGCCTGAGAGATAGGCCAGCGGCTCCTGGCCGTAGACCCGCCGGCAGCGCTCGACCAGCTCCTCCGGCGAGACCGGCTCCGGGAAGAGCCCCTTCACGCCCACGGGCAGCCCGTCGTGCTCGCCGAAGGGCTCGAGCCTGCGCAGCCCGAGCTGGCGGCCGGCCACCGCATTGTTCCCCACCTCCATGTGCCGGTCGAGGGGGAGATGGTAGGCGAGCAGGCTCATCTCCCCCCGGATCAGCTCCGCCACCCGCCGGTACTGGAAGCCGGTGAGGGTGCGCGGCATCCCCTCCCAGAACAGGCCGTGATGGACCAGCACGGCATCCGCTCCGGCCTCGCGGGCCCGCGCGAACAGCTCCTGGCAGGCCGAGACGCCGGTGACGACCTTCTGGATCTCCTCCCGCCCTTCCACCTGGAGGCCGTTCGGACCGTAGTCCTTCCCGCGGGAGTCGAGGTACTGGTCGAGATGGGAGACGAGGGCGTCGCGGCTCACGGTGTTTGCCATGGGGGGAGTCTATCCGAGTAAAAAAGCAAAGGGCGACCCGAAGGTCGCCCCATCACCAGCCGTGAGATCGGAAAGGCGGGTTAGCGGTTGCCGCCCCGTCCTCCACGATCGCCACCCCGGCCGCCGCCGCCGCCACCACCCCGGCCGCCCCGGAAGCCGCCACGGCCTCCACGGTCGCCGCCGCGGCCGCCGCGGTCTCCACCGCCTTCACCGCGCTCACGCTCGCCGCCACCGCCGCCGGCCATCGCCATCTCCATCCCCTCGTACTGCGCGGGATCGTAGTCGGGGGACTCCATGATCACGGCCTTGCGGGAGAGCCTGATCTTCCCCTGCTCGTCAATGTTGACAACCTTGACCTCGACCTCGTCCCCCTCCTTGACGAGATCGCTGACCTCGCGGACCCGGTACGGCGCCATCTCGCTGATGTGCAGCAGGCCGTCCGTGCCCGGCATGATCTCCACGAAGGCACCGTAGTTCTCGACGCGCCGCACCGTGCCGGTGTAGATCTTGCCCATCTCGGGCACCTGGGTCAGGCGCTCCACCATCTGGATGGCGCGCCGGGCCGCCGGCTCGTCGGGCGAGGCGATGACCACCCGGCCGTCGTCCCCGATCTCGATGTTGCAGCCGGTCTCCTCGATGATCGAGCGGATCGTCTTGCCACCGGGTCCGATGACGTCGCGGATCTTCTCCTTCGGGATCTCCACCGTGTAGAGGCGCGGCGCGAACTTGGAGATCTCGGTGCGGGCCTGCGGCAGCGCCCCCTCCATGATCCCCAGGATGTGCATCCGTCCGGCCTTCGCCTGCTCCAGGGCGACCTTCATGATCTCGCGCGTGACGCCCGTGATCTTGATGTCCATCTGGAGCGCGGTGACCCCCTGGCGGGTGCCGGCGACCTTGAAGTCCATGTCGCCGTAGTGGTCCTCCTGGCCGGCGATGTCGGTGAGCACCGCGAAGCCGTCCTCCCCCTTGATCAGGCCCATGGCGACCCCCGCCACCGGGGCGAGGAGCGGCACGCCGGCGTCGAACAGGGCGAGCGAGCCGCCGCAGACCGTGGCCATCGAGGAGGAGCCGTTCGACTCCAGGATGTCGGAGACGACGCGGATGGTGTACGGGAACTCGTCCTCGTGCGGCAGCACGGGGAGCAGCGCCCGCCGGGCCAGCACGCCGTGGCCGATCTCACGCCGGCCGGGGCTGCGCAGGAACTTCACCTCGCCGACGGAGAAGGGGG
>QHVW01000398.1:2133-5564 GCA_003223675.1 Acidobacteriota bacterium | reverse complement strand
TCATGAACATCATGCTGGTCGCGGTGGCCGAGCGGACGGCGGAGATCGGCCTGCGCCGGGCCCTGGGGGCGCGCCAGAAGGACGTCCGCCGGCAGTTCCTGCTGGAGGCGGCGCTGCTGTCGTTCACGGGCGGCACGATCGGCGTGCTGCTGGGCGCGCTGGTCTCGCTGATCGTCGATCGCGTGGCCCACTTTCCGGCCAATCTGACGGCGGCGACCGCGGCGCTCGGGCTGGCGCTCTCGGTGGCGGTGGGGATCGCCGCCGGCTACTGGCCGGCGGTCCACGCCTCGAAGCTGCAGCCGGTGGACGCGCTGAGGGCGGAATGATGGCAATAGTGATGGCAATTCTGATGGCACGGCCGCGCCTGCGCCTCTCCTGGACCGAGAACGTGCGCTTCGCGCTGGGCGCCATGCGGGCCCAGAAGCTGCGCACCTTCCTCACCCTCCTCGGGGTGGTGGCCGGGGTGGCGACGGTGATCATGATGGTCTCGTTCGTAGCCGGCTTCGACCGCTCGGTGAGCCAGGCCTTCTCGCGTTTCGGCACCCAGCTCGTGCAGTTCCAGAAGTACGAGCCGCGCTTCGGCGGCGGCCCCGGCGGCCCGCCCGAGGACCAGCGCAACCGGCGCGACCTGACCCTGGAGGACGCCCTGGCGCTCAAGCGGCTGGCGTCGCTGGCGGGGGCGGTCTCCCCGGAGCGTTACTACGGGCGGCCGGTGGAGGTGCGCACCCGCCGCGAGATCGCCAACAGCCCGCTGATCGTGGGCGCCACGCCGGAGTACGCGCTGGCCAACGACAGCTCGGTGCAGGACGGCCGCTTCCTGATCGACGCCGACGTGCGCCACGCCGCCCGGGTGGCGGTGATCGGCACCGACGTCGTCGACGCCCTCTTCCCCCATCAGGACCCGATCGGTCGCGCGATCACCCTCGACGGCCGTGGCTATCAGGTGATCGGCGTACGGGACAAAAAAGGCGCGTTCTTCGGCGGCAGCAACGACAACATCCTCATCATCCCGCTCTCCGCGTTCGACGACCAGTACCCCCAGATCCGCGACGGCGGGCGCGACACGATCCACATCGCGACGGTGCCGCGGGACCCCAAGGACTACGACGCGCTGATCGATCAGGAGGTGGCCATCCTGCGCGTGCACCGCCACCTGCGCCCCAACCAGCCGAACGATTTCGCGATCTTCACCAGCGTGGGCATGATGAGCAATTTCCGGCAGATCACGGGCGGGGTGGCGCTGGTGATGATCCTGATCGCCGGCATCGCCCTGCTGGTGGGGGGCGTGGGAGTGATGAACATCATGCTGGTGAACGTCACGCAGCGGACGCGCGAGATCGGCCTGCGCAAGGCGCTCGGGGCCACCAAACGGGACGTGGCCGTGCAGTTCCTGGCCGAGGCGGTGACGCTGACGGGGGTGGGAGGCGCGGTCGGCATCGCCCTGGGATTGGGCGCCGCCCTGACCGCCCGTCTGGCCTTCAACTTCCAGGCCGCGGCGCCGCTCTGGTCGGTGCTCGTGGGCTTCGGCGTCTCCACCGCCGTGGGGCTGGCGGCGGGCCTGTGGCCGGCCGTGAAGGCGGCGCGGAAGGACCCCATCGAGGCGCTGCGGTACGAGTAGGCCCCTCACTCCCCAACCCCTCTCTCCCATCCCTCCGCCCACCCCTGCCGGGGAGAGAGGGGCTCCAGAGAGAGGGGTTTCTGTTTTTCTCCCTCTTCTCCCCGGAAGGATGGGTGGAGGGATGGGAGAAGAGGGCCGGGGTGATGAGGGGATTCCCCCCTTTGTCTACCTTTGCCGCGCTTCTGGCACTCAGAAGGTGGGAGGCAGCTTTCCGCTGCGGTGAGATCCACGTAAGTAGCCCCACACCTCGAGAGGCTCAGCGACCGTTGCAAGGTAGTTGGATGAGACCGGACCAGGGGGCGACCTCGACCCTCATAGAGCTGCTTCGCCAGCGCGCAGACCAGCCGGCGGAGCTCCCCGGCTATACCTTCCTCCTCGACGGCGATGAGACCGAGGCCCGGATGAGCTGGGCCGAGCTCGACCTGCGGGCGCGCGGCCTCGGCGCCGCCTTGCAGCGCCTGGGCGCCGTAGGAGAGAGGGCGCTGCTGCTCTATCCGCCGGGGCTCGACTACATCGCCGCCTTCTTCGGCTGCCTGTACGGCGGCGCGGCGGCGGTGCCGGCCTACCCGCCCCGCGCGAACCGCCCGTCGCCGCGCGTGCGCTCGATTCTGGAGGACGCAGCACCCCGGGTCATCCTCACCACCTCGGCGCTGCGCGCCAAGCTGGAGGACGTGCTGCCCGTGCCGGCGGGCACCGAGTGGCTCACCACCGACGACCCCTTGCCGCCGGCCCTGGGCGCCGGGGACCTGGCGGAGCTCGCCGGGGAGTGGCGCGATCCGGGGGTCGGGCCGTCCACGCTCGCCTTCCTGCAGTACACCTCCGGCTCGACGGCGGCGCCCAAGGGGGTGATGCTCTCCCACGCCAACCTGCTGCACAACCTGGGGCTGATCCAGGCCTGCTTCGCCCAGACCGGGCGCGAGCGGACGGTGCTCTGGCTCCCCCCCTATCACGACATGGGGCTGATCGGCGGCATCCTGGAGCCGCTCTACGCCGGCTATCCGGTGACGCTGATGTCGCCGCTGGCGTTCCTCCAGCAGCCGGTGCGCTGGCTGCGGGCGATCTCGCGGACCCGGGCGACCACCAGCGGCGGCCCCAACTTCGCCTACGACCTGTGCGTGCACAAGGTCTCCGCGGAGCAGAAGCGGGAGCTCGACCTGTCGAGCTGGAGCCTGGCGTTCAACGGCGCCGAGCCGGTCCGCCCCGAGACCCTGGAGCGCTTCGCGGCCGCCTTCGCGCCTTGCGGCTTCCGCCGCGCGGCGTTCTTCCCCTGCTACGGGCTCGCCGAGGCGACCCTGCTGGTCTCCGCCGGCCGCCGCCAGGAGGGGGCGAGCGTGCGCGCCTTCGCCGCGGACGAGATCGAACGGCACCGGGCCGCGCCCGCAGACGACGGGCGAGCGCTCACCGCCTGCGGCCGGGCGGCCGATCCCCGGCCGGGCTACCCGCGGATCGCCATCGCGCGGCCGGATTCGTCGGAGCCCTGCGGGCCGGGCGAGGTGGGGGAGATCTGGGTGTCGGCCCCGAGCGTGGCGCAGGGGTACTGGCGCCGGCCGGAGGAGACGGAGCGGACGTTCGGCGCGCGCCTCGCGGGCGGCGAGGGCCCCTTCCTGCGCACGGGCGATCTCGGCTTCGTCGCCGACGGCGAGCTGTTCGTGACCGGCCGCCTGAAGGACCTGATCATCCTGCGCGGCCGCAACCACTATCCGCAGGACATCGAGCTCACGGTCGAGCGCAGCCACCCCGCCCTGCGGCCGGGGTGCGGCGCCGCCTTCGCGGTCGAGCGGGAGGGGGAGGAGCGGCTGGTGGTGGCGGTGGA
>QHVW01000398.1:0-2004 GCA_003223675.1 Acidobacteriota bacterium | reverse complement strand
GGCGCGGCGGCCGGCGCGCCCGAGGAGATCGCCGAGATCGCCGACGAGCTCGTCCGCTGGCTGGCGGCCGAGGTGGCGCGCCGCTCGGGCCTCCCCCCCGGTAGCGAGGTCGATCCGGGCCAGCCGATCGCCAGCCACGCCCTCGACTCCCTGGCGGCGATCGAGCTGATGCACGCCATCGAGCGCCGCACCGGCGTCGCCATGGAGGCGGAGACCCTCTTCTCCGAGGTGACTCTGGCCGAATTGGCCGCGGCGCTGCGGCGGCGGCAGGAGGAGCCGGCGGCGGCCCCGGCCGGCGACGCGGGGTATTTCCGCCCCTCCCATGCCCAGCAGTCGCTCTGGCTCCTGCACGCGCTGGCGCCGGAGAGCCCGGCGTACAACGTGCCCAACGCCGTGCGCATCCGCGGGGGGCTCGATTCCACGGCCCTGCTCGGCGCCCTCCAGGCGCTGGTGGACCGCCACCCGGCCCTGCGCACCACCTTCGTGGCGGTGGCGGGCGAGCCGCTGCAACGGGTCGCCGCCAGCGGCTGGATGGAGGTGGCCAACCACGACGCCGCCGCCTGGGGGGAGGACCAGCTCGCCGCCCACCTGGAAGCCGAGAGCGTGCGGCCGTTCGACCTCGCAAAGGGGCCGCTGGCACGCGCCGCCCTCTATAGGCGGGGGGCGGATGATCACGTGCTGCTGCTGACGATGCACCACATCGTCACCGACTTCTGGTCGCTGGGCGTGTTGCTGGAAGAGTTGGCGGTCCTCTATGCGGCCCGCTCTTCAGAAAACAGCGCCGGCCAGCCGGCGCGCCTCCCGGCGGCGCCGCCGACCTACGCCGAATTCGCCCTCTGGCAGGAGCGCGAGCTGGCCGGCCCGGCCGGCGAGGCGCTCTGGGCCTACTGGCGCGAGCGGCTGGCGGGCGAGCTACCGGTGCTCGACCTGCCGACCGACCGGCCGCGGCCGCGCGTCCAGGGCACCACCGGGCGGGCCCACCGGCTCCCCCTGGCCGCGCCGCTGGCGGGCGAGGTCCGGCGGCTGGCCCGGGAGGGAGGGACGACGCCGTTCGTGGTCCTGCTCGCCGCCTTCGAGGCGCTGCTCCACCGCTATACCGGCCAGCCCGACATCCTGCTCGGCACGGTGGGCGCGGCCCGCACCCGCGCCGCCTTCGCCCGCACCATCGGCTACTTCGTCAATCCGCTGGTGCTGCGCGCCGATCTCGGCGGCGATCCCGGCTTCCGGACGCTCCTGAAGCGGGCCCGCCGCGACGCCCTGGGCGCCCTCGCCCACCAGGACTACCCGTTCCCGCTGCTGGTCGAGCGGCTCCAGCCGGAGCGCGATCCCGGCCGCTCCCCCCTGTTCCAGGTGATGTTCGCCTTCCAGAAGGCGCAGCTCGCGGACGGCCAGGAGCTCACCGGCTTCGCGCTCGGCGAGCCGGGCTCGCGGGTCGACCTCGACGCCCTGGCGCTGGAGACGGTCCCGTTGCCGCAGCGCATCGCCCAGTTCGACCTCACCCTCACGATCGGCGAGGTGGGCGGCCGGCTCGCCGCCTCCTTCGACTACAACGTCGACCTCTTCGACGCCGCCACCGTCCAGCGCCTGGCCGGCCATTTCGAGCGCCTGCTGGAGGGGGCCCTCGCCGACCCCGGGCGGCCGGTCTCCGAGCTGCCGCTGCTCGACGCGGGGGAACGGCGGCAGCTCGTCGAGATCTGGAACGACACCGCCCTCCCCTACCACGACCGGGACACCCTGGCCGCCCTCTTCGCCCGGCAGGCCGCGGCCACGCCGGAGGCGCCGGCGGTGATCTTCGCCGGCGAGGCGCTCGGCTACGCCGAGCTCGACCGGCGCGCCGGCCGTCTGGCGCGGGCGCTACGGGGGCTCGGCGTGGGGCCCGAGGTGCGGGTGGGCCTCTGCGTCGAGCGCTCGTTCGACGTCCTGATCGCTCCTCTCGGCGTGCTGGCGGCCGGCGGCGCCTACCTGCCGATCGACCCCGAGTACCCGCGCGAGCGCGTGGCGCAT
>QHVW01000397.1 GCA_003223675.1 Acidobacteriota bacterium | reverse complement strand
GTGATCGTCATCGCCCTCCGCTTCGTGCCCGAGAGCCGCGACGAGCAGAGCGCCGGGCGGCTCGATCTCGCGGGAGCCCTGCTCGCCACGCTGGGGCTGGGTGGCGTGACGTTCGGCCTCATCGAATCGCAGCACCGGGGCTGGAGCGATTTGTGGGTGGTGGGCTCGCTGCTTCTCGGGACCGCGGCGCTGGCCGGATTCCTCGCCGTGGAGGCCCGATCCGCGGCGCCCATGATGCCCCTCTCGCTCTTCCGCTCCCGCACCTTCGCCGGCGCCAATCTCCTGACCCTTTGGCTCTACGCCGCCCTGGGAGGAACGCTGTTCTTCCTGCCGTTCGATCTGATCCAGGTGCGCGGGTATTCGGCCACGGCCGCGCGCGGCGGCCCCTAATCCTCGGTCCGGCGATCGCCGCGGCCGGGTTCGCCCTGCTGGCCTTGCCCGGCCTTGGAGGCAGTTATTGGACGGCGTTCTTTCCGGCCATCCTGGTCCTGGGATTGGGGATGGCGATCAGCGTGGCGCCGCTCACCACCACGGTGATGGGCGCGGTGGAGGAGCGCCACGCGGGCATCGCGTCCGGAATCAACAACGCCGTCTCCCGTTGCGCCGGGCTGCTGGCCGTGGCCGGTCTGGGCATCCTGATGCTGGGCCTCTTCGCGCGGGGGCTGGATCACCGGCTCGCCGGTATCGAGATGCCCCCTTCAGCCCGGCAGGCGATCGGCGGGCAGACGGAGCGGCTGGCGGCGCTGAAGATCCCCGCCGGGATTCCGGAGCCGGCGCGGACACAGGCGCGGTCCGCGGTGGACCGCGCCTTCCTGGACGGCTTCCGTGGCGTGATGTGGGCCGCGGCCGGGCTCGCCCTGTTGGCCTCACTCAGCGCGGCGTGGCTGATCCGCGATCAGGCATTCGTATCGCAGGGGTCGCAGGTCCGCCAGTAGGTGGGCCCGCAGAGCGGCGAGAAGCACTCGACCTGCTGGGTGTCCTGGACGGTGGCGATGGCGGCGGCGCCTCTTCCGAGCGCCGAATCATTGAGGCACAGGAGGGTTTCGCGGCTGAGGGTGAGGCGGTGGGTACGCTTCTTCATGGCTGTCTCCTTTCGCGGTATCGGTTCTCTCAGTAGAGTGCCTTACAACGGCGCGATCAGCGCCGCCTCGTCCCCCGCGGGCTGGAACAGCGAGACCGACACCACTCCCGGTCCCGCGTGGGTGCCGACCACCGGGCCCACCTCGGCCTGGATCAGCTCGCTCACCGGGAACGTCTCGCGCACCAGCTTCTCCAGGCGGTCCGCCCAGGCGGGCGCGTTGCCGTGGCTCACCCCGGCGATCACCGGCCGGCCGGGATCGACCCGCTCTTTGAGGATTTCCAGGATGCGCGGGTGGGCCGCGCGGCCGCCGCGGACGCGGTCCACCGGCGCCACCTCCCCTTCGACCATGCCCAGGATCGGCTTGATCCCCAGCAGGCCGCCGAGCAGGGCCCGCGCCCGGCCGATGCGTCCGCCGCGGGCGAGATATTCGAGGGTGTCCACCACGAAGAGGGTGTGGATGCGCGGCGCCATGGTGAGCAGGCGGCGCCGGATCTCCGTCGCGGTCTCGTTGCGGGCGGCCATGCGGGCGGCGAACAGGGCGAGCAGGCCCAGCCCCAGGCTCACCTGCCCCGAATCGACCACGGCCACGGACGGGACCGCGCCCGCGCGTCCGTCCGTCCCGGAGAGGGCCGCGGCGGCGCCCGCTCCGGCGTTCTCCAGCGTCTTCGAGAGGCGCGACGAGAGGTGGACCGAGACCACGTCGTGCCCGCGGGCCAGCCAGCCGCCGTAGCGGCGGGCGAATTCGTCCCTGGGCGGCGGGCTCGACGCCGGGTGCTCCTTCTTCGTCTGCAAACGGCCGTAGAAGGCCCCGGGCTGGAGATCGACCCGGTCGCGGAACGACTCGGCGCCGAAGGCCACGGTGAGCGGCACCACGTCGATGCCGTGGGCGCCGGCGAGGTCGGGAGGGAGGTCGGCGGTCGAATCGGTGACGATCTGCACCGCGGGCTCGCGCCGCACCAGGAAGCCGCGTTTCTCCAGGGCCAGCACCTCGGCCACGATCTCGCCGTCGCGGTCCGGCAGGCCGTCGAGGATCTGCCGCAGGGTGGCTCCCCGCTGGGCGGCGCCGAGGATGCGTTGCTGGAGCGGCGAGAACGGCGAGGCGAAGAAGCCGGGGCCGAGCTCGACCTCCAGGCGGACGCGCGGATCGGGAAGCTCGCCGAGGGAGTCCTCGATGGCGGCGAGCACCAGGGCGTCGAGATCCTCTTCGATCTCCCGCCGGCCGGGTAGCTCGCCGGGCACGAAGCGGAACGGCCCCTCGTGCAGCCGGCCGAGGCGGCAGAACGCCTTGAGACCGCGGGCTTGTCCTGCCGCGGCGGCGATCACCGCGCCGCGCTGGAGGAGCAGCGAGCCGCCCCGCAGGTCGATCCGGCCGCTGGTGCCCGCGGCGTCGAGCCCCCGCAGCAGCTCGATCAACGGCGTCTGCGCGAGATCCCCGATCAGGTTCGCGAGGCCGGCGTCCGGCGCGGCGCCGATCTCGCGGCCGAGCAGCACGAGCAGCAGGCGGCGGGCGATCTCCGGCGGCTCCAAGCCGCCCACGGAGAGGAAGGCGGCCTCCTCCGGGAGCGCCGCCTCGTCCGCGGGATCGGCGCCGAGCACCACCAGCGTGCGGGCCGTGGAGCCGCCGAGCAGCGCCGCGGGATCGATCCGATCGATCCCTGCGGCCAGCGCCTGGGTGGTGGTCACGATCACGGCCGTATCCAGACCCTCGGCGAAGCGCCGCGCCTTGCCGACGTCCGCCAACGGCACCACCTCGTATCCCTCGGCGGCGAGGCGGGTGCCGAGGTCCCGCAGGCGCTCGGCCTGGGGATCGATCAGCAGCACGGTGGGGCGGGCGGGCATGGCTGCGGGGTTCTATTTGGCGTCCGGATGGAGGA
>QHVW01000207.1 GCA_003223675.1 Acidobacteriota bacterium | reverse complement strand
GACGTAGATGAAGGCGCCGTCGCGCAGGAAGGCGGTGTTGAGCGCCACGAACGGATGGCGATCGAATTTCGCGAAGCGGGCAAGCCAGGGCTCGAGCCGCTCGGGCTCCCGCGCCAGCACCTCGGCCAGGCTGGCCACGATCGTCCCCGAGGGCAGCTCGCCCACAGAGGAGAGGCGGGGGGAGAAGCGGCCGTCCACGAACACCAGCCGCGCGGCGGCGTCGAAGACGTGGGCTCCAAGCAGGCTCGGAGCCACGGCGTCCGGGTCCCCGTCCGGCCAGCGGAAGGCGCCCTGGGTCACCGGAGCCACGTTGGTGAGCCGCCACTCCTCCTGGCGGAGGGTGGGGAAGCCCAGCTCCGCGAAGCGCGCGATCGCCTGCCGGCGCATCGCCTGCAGCCAGGCGGGATCGTTCAGACTCCGCTCGAAGCGCTCGAATTCCGCGAGGTATCCATCGACCCCCTGAATGGCGCCCGCGATGGCGCTCTCCCGGGTTTCAATCACCGGCATGACCTCAGGCCCCCACCGGCTGCGCCGCGATCTGCTCGGGGGTCATCCCCTCGAGCCAGGAGTACCCCTTCTCCTCCAGCTCCAGGGCCAGCTCCTTGCCGCCCGAGCGGACGAAGCGGCCGTCCACCAGCACGTGCACGAAGTCCGGCACGATGTAGTTGAGCAGCCGCTGGTAGTGGGTGATCACCAGGAACGAGCGGTCCTTGGCGCGCAGGGCGTTGACGCCGTCGGCCACGATGCGCAGGGCGTCGATGTCGAGCCCGGAGTCGGTCTCATCGAGGATGCAGAGCCGCGGCTCCAGCACCGCCATGTGGAAGATCTCGTTGCGCTTCTTTTCGCCGCCCGAGAACCCCTCGTTGACCGGCCGGTTGAGCAGCGTCTCGTCCATCTGCACCAGCTTCATCTTGCCGCGCACCATCTTGAGGAACTCGATGGCGTCCATCTCGTGCAGGCCGCGGTGCTTGCGCACGGCGTTGAGCGCCGCCTTGAGGAAGTAGGTGTTGCCCACCCCCGGGATCTCGACCGGGTACTGGAAGGCCATGAACACCCCTTCGCGGGCCCGGTCCTCGGGGTCCATCTCCAGCAGGTCCTTGCCGTCGTACAGCACCTGGCCGGCGGTGACCTCGTAGGCCTCCTGGCCGGCCAGCACCCGGGCGAGCGTGCTCTTGCCCGAGCCGTTCGGCCCCATGATCGCGTGCACCTCGCCCGGCTGGACTGTCAGATCGATCCCCTTGAGGATCTCGTTGCCCTCCACCGACGCGTGGAGATTCCTGATCTCGAGCATTCCCGTCTCCCTATCCATGGTCTTTTTCAAAAAAACTATCCGACGCTCCCCTCGAGGTTCACCGCCAGCAGCTTCTGGGCTTCCACCGCGAACTCCATCGGCAGCTCGCGGAAGACCTCCTTGCAGAAGCCGTTGACGATCATCGACACCGCGTCCTCCGTCGAGATGCCGCGCTGGTTGCAGTAGAAGATCTGGTCCTCGCCGATCTTCGAGGTGGTCGCCTCATGCTCCATGCGGGCCGTGGGGTTCTGCACGTCGATGTAGGGGAACGTGTGCGCCCCGCACTGATCGCCGATCAGCATCGAGTCGCACTGCGAGAAGTTGCGGGCGTTGTCCGCCCCCTTGAGGATGCGCACCGAGCCCCGGTAGGTGTTCTGGCCGTGGCCGGCCGAGATCCCCTTGGACACGATGGTGCTCTTGGTGCCCTTGCCGATGTGGATCATCTTGGTGCCGGTGTCGGCCTGCTGATATCCCTTGGTCAAAGCCACCGAGTAGAACTCGCCGACCGAGTGGTCCCCCTTGAGGATCACGCTCGGGTACTTCCAGGTGATCGCCGAGCCGGTCTCCACCTGCGTCCAGGAGATCTTCGCGTTGGCGCCGTCGCACTTGCCGCGCTTGGTCACGAAGTTGTAGATCCCCCCCTTGCCGTTCTCGTCGCCGGGGTACCAGTTCTGGACCGTCGAGTACTTGATGGTGGCGTCCTTGCGCGCCACCAGCTCGACCACGGCGGCGTGGAGCTGGTTCTCGTCGCGCATCGGCGCCGTGCACCCCTCCAGGTAGGAGACGTAGGCCCCCTCGTCCGCGATGATCAGCGTGCGCTCGAACTGCCCCGAGTTGCGGGCGTTGATCCGGAAGTAGGTCGACAGCTCCATCGGGCAGCGCACCCCCTTCGGCACGTAGACGAACGAGCCGTCCGAGAACACCGCCGCGTTGAGGGTGGCGAAGTAGTTGTCCGTATAGGGCACCACCGATCCCATGTACTCCTGGACCAGCTCGGGGTGGTTGCGGATCGCCTCGGAGAACGAGCAGAAGATGATCCCCACCTCGGCGAGCTTCTCCTTGAAGGTGGTGGCCACCGAGACGCTGTCGAACACCGCGTCCACGGCGACCCCGGCGAGGATGGCCCGCTCGTGCAGCGGGATGCCCAGCTTCTCGTAGGTCTTGAGGATCTCGGGGTCGACCTCCTCCAGACTCTTCGGCCCCGAGCCCTTCGGCTTCGGCCCGGCGTAGTAGGAGATCGATTGATAGTCGATCGGCGTGTAGTGGACGTTGGCCCAGGTCGGCTCGCTCATGGTGAGCCAGTGGCGGTAGGCCTTGAGGCGCCATTCGAGCATCCACTCGGGCTCCCCCTTCTTGGCGGAGAGCCGGGCGATGACCTCCTCGTTCAGCCCCGGCGGGAAGGTCTCCTGCTCGACGTCGGTGACGAAGCCGAACTTGTAGTCCTGCGCCGCGAATTGCTCGATGGTGCTGGTTTCCGTCGTCTGCATGGCTTACCTCGATCTGAATTCAAACCTCTTGGAGCTGAGACCCCGCGAACGTGCCGTGTCCGAGGGTGACCAGCTTCTGCGCCGTCTGCATTTTGGGCCGGGCCATCTCCGCCAGCGAGACCCCTTCCAGGGCCGTGCGCACCGCCTGGTTGATGCGGCGCCAGTTGGCGCTCACCGGGCAGAGGGCCTCGTGCGAGCAGTCGCTCTCGACGCTGATGCACTCGGTGATGGCGATCGGCCCTTCCAGGGCGGCGATAATCTCGGCCATCGAGATCTCCTCCGCCGGCCGGGCCAGGCAGTATCCCCCCTTGACGCCGCGGTGCGAGGCGAGAAGCCCGTCGCGCGCCAGGAGCTTGAGGATCTTGCTGACCATGGGCAGCGGCAGCCGCGCCTCGGCGGCCAGCTCCGGAGCCGCGTACTGCCGGTCCGGGTGCGCCGCGAGATGCGTCAGGAGGACGATCCCGTAGTCGGTCTGTTTGGTGATGCGGATCATGCGGTCCCGCCCCTTCTACTGTCCAATAGAGAAAACCGTACCGAAACAGTACGAATTCCCCTGGATGATAGCAGGGGTGGGGGGATTGTCAACCAGGGGGGAGGCTACTTCTGAGGCTCCGGATCCTCTTCGGCGAGATAGTGGTCGTGGTTGACGCTGACGTCGCTGACACCACTCCCTTTCTCGGCGGGAGTCGGGCGGTATGGGCGAAGTGCGGGACGATACTCGTAGCCCGCGAGCTTCTCCTCCAACGGGGTCTGCTGCTGGGAAGAGGGAGGGGAGGATGGGCGAGGCCAGGGGACGGGCCGTCCGTCACAATCCCCAAACTCTGCTCCCGGCCGCTCCTGGAGCCACTGTGCCAGACGCGCCGCGATCTCCTTCTCGTCCGCTTCGGGGAACTGCCGGCGAAGGTTCTGCCGCATCATCTCCACTCCGGTCTCGAAGAGGTCCATGGCGGTACGGAAGCGGCGGGCAGCGAGGGCGTCATCCATCTTAGGTCTCCAGTATCCGGGACCATAGTACACTATGGACTCGTCAAAGGGAGATTTCTATCCATGGACGAGGACGAGCACTTGGATGCTGTCTACGCTATTCTTGGAGCAAGGTTCAATTCCGGAGAGTCTGATGTAGCCGCTCGGCATAACGAGCACCAGCCCGAAGATCGTCATGCCGAGATCGCCGCGTTTGCCGCAGAGCATGGAGGCTCCGAGCTCGACCTTGATGAAGATCTCGAGCAGGCAGGTATCGAAGCGCTCCTGAGAGGATTGGGAGAGTAGGTCAGCCCCTTCGGGGCTGATTTCAAGATCCTAGTCGAGCATCCGCTCCAGCAATCCCCTCGGGGCTGCGTACGGCTTGAGCTTCTCGTAGGGCACGGTCACCCGCTCCTCGCAGGCCTCGACGACATGCGGCCAGTCGGGTTGGACCTCCAACCCGTTCGAAGCGAAATTGAAGGTGTAGGAACCCTCCTCCAGGTCGTCCAGGGCGTACAACCAGGGATCCTTGTCGCAGGAGCCGTCGTCATTGGGGTCGGGATTTTCCGGTCGAGGATGTTTCTCGGCCTCCGCGACCTGGTCAGCGAAGATCGTCGAGAGGATCGCCCGCCGGTCTCGCGTGTAGTCCTTGAACAACCCCTCGAATTCGACGGGCCGTCCGGTCCGTAGATCGAAGGTGGTCGAACGCTTGTCGTCGTTCTCGGGATAGGTGCCGCAGAAGTACGAGCCGGAGATGTAGACGCTGAAGATGTCCCGGGCGGCGAGCTTTACGGATGTCCCGATCTCCAGGCCATCTTTCCCCTCTTTCTCCGGACCGCACCCGAGATCGGCGATGATGGCGTCGATCTGCCGGTTCACGGACTTCACCACCTTGGGGTCGCGGTACCGGGTGAGGTGAGGAGCCTGGAAGCGTCCGTGCCGGACCTTGACCATCTTCCAGGCGATCTCACCTTTGGCGGCCGGTTTCGGCGCGGCCTGGGCCGGGAGCACCAGCAGGCTCAGGAGGATGGCGGCACAAAGACGGTCGGTCACGTCAGCTCCTAGAAAAACACCCGCTGCACCGACCAGTACAGCCCCACCGCCGCGATCAGGCAGGAAACAGGCACCACCACCCGCTGCCGGTACCACGCCTGGCTCCGGAACGGCAAACCTACGAGCAGGAAGGCGACCGAGATCACCGCGAGCTGGCCCCCTTCGACCCCCAGGTTGAAGCTGAGGAGCGCGGTGAGGAATTCGGAGCGCGGGAGGCCCATCTCGGAAAGAACTCCGGCGAAGCCCAGGCCGTGGAGAAGCCCGAAGCAGAAGACGAGCGCGATCCGCGACGGCTTGAGCTCCGGGACCAGGATGTTCTCCACTGCCACGAAGACGATCGACAGGGCGATCAGGGGCTCGACGATCGAGGGGGAGAGCCGGACCACTCCATAGATGCTCAGGGCCAGGGTCAGCGTGTGAGCCACCGTGAAGGCGGTCACCTGCTGCAGGATCGGCTTCAGCCGCCGGGAGAGCAGGAAGATGCCGAGCACGAAGAGGATGTGGTCCGGCCCCGCCGGCAGGATGTGGGTGAAGCCGAGGGTCAGGTATTGGCGCACCACCTGGGAGCGCGTGGGCGGCACGGCCGCCTTGGCCAGCGAGAAGTCCGGGCTGGTGGCCCCGGCGTCCAGCCACTGCCAGACGGAGCTCTCCTCGCCTTCGATCTGGAGGACGAGCGGGTAGGTGCCGAGACGCCCTAGAGAGCCGTCCTCCTTCCAGTTGAACGTCCGCGAGCCGGCGGGGATCGAGCCTTGGAATCGCAGGGTGGCGCGCTCCGGCGGATCGTCCGCGGCCGGCGGCACGATCTCCACCCGGGGCCTGACCGGGGCGCCGTCGAAGAGGACGGTGGAGTTGTCGGCGAGCGCGCGCAGGAACTTGCCCAAGCGCTGGCCGACCTCGGGCTTCAGCCCCTGGATCGGTCCATAGCGGGTCTCGCCGGTGGCGCCGGCCCCCTTGTCGCCCGGCCAGAGGTGGGCGGGGTCGACCGGGACGTCGATGCGGTAGGTGCCGTCCTTCAGGAAGGTGGCGTAGACCTGGATCTTGCCCAGCTCGTGGGCGTGGATGGCGGAGGCCGTGAGCAGGGCGAGAAGGAGGATCGTGATCGGGCGCAAGGCGTCTCTCTCCTCAGACTCTACGGCTCGGGGCCGTTCGCGGATGAATTCCCCTGAAACAATGTTTGGTGGCTTCAAACATTGTTTTTTGGCTCCAAACATTGTTTGAACGGTCCAAACAATGTTCTGAGGCTCCAAACAATGTTTGAGACCACAAAACATTGTTTTTTGAGCTCAAACAATGTTTGAAGGCTCCGAACATTGTTTTTCCTAGATCAGGCGCCCGAGCGGGCCCAGATCGAGATTCAGCTCCTCGGGGGTGAGCCCGAAGCGGCCGGCGATCTCGTGGAGGGTCTCTTCCAGCTTCATCAGGGCGAGGCCGACGTTCTCGGTTTCTTCTCCAGTGAGAGTGCCTGCCTCCATACGGCGGATGGCCTGCTTCTCCATCAGCTTGCGCAGGAACTCGACCAGGGCCAGGACGAGCCGGGCGACCGATCTCTGGACCTCCTCGGGATCGGCGTTCCAGCGCGGGGCCATGGCGGCGGCCTGGCGCTCGATCTCGGCGCGCAGGGCGTCCAGCTCCTCGATCTCCAGGCGGACCGCCTCGCGCTGGCTCATGGCGCGGCCTCCGGCGCGAAGGCGTAGGGGGGCCAGGGGCCGGTGGCGGCGACGCGGCGGCCGCCGATCCGCTCCTTCGCAGCCTCCAGGGCAGAGAGATAAGCGCCGGCTTCACCCCGGAGGACGAGATGATAGGCGGTGCCGAGCAGGGGGCCGGCGGACTCGTGGCGCTCGATCCGCTCGGCGCGCAGCAGGGGCCGGAGGGCCTCGCGGAGCGGCTCGATCTCGGGGAGCGAATGGGCCCGCTCGATCTCCAGCCGGCGCGCGGCGAGGTAGCGCGTCCCCGGGCCTCCGGCGGGAGCAGGCTCGGGCTCCGGACGGGGGTCCGGCTCGCCGAAGACCCGCAGGGTCATCTGCACGCAGCCGCGGACGAGGGATAAGGCCTCGGAGACCTCGCGCTCGCGAGGTGCCAGCCGATTCGCGAGGGCGGCCTCGTCCGCGAAGGCCTCGCCGAAGCGGGCGGGGAGGATGGCACCGAAAAGCCCGGCCAGCCGGCGGACCACGGCGTCCTGCCGCTCGAGGGTCTCGCGGTCGGGCCGGGGGCGCTCGGGGATCTGGCCGGTCACCGTCGCCAGCTTTCCCTGGGGAAGGATCTGGAGCGGCTCGCCCGCGATCCCTTCGCCCAGCGGGCCGGTGGGGGCCTCGTCCACCAAGGCGTAGAGGTAGATCATTCCTCCGGTCCTTCTCCGGACACCTTGGGGAGGATGCGGTCGGCGGCGCAGAGGAGGGCGGTGAGGCGGAGGTAGATGAGATCGATGCCGGCGAGGCCGATGACCACCTCGCCGGTGAGCACGAGCCCCTTGTTGAGCAGGTGGTCGACGGTGTCGAGCAGCGAGGCTTCGCTGCTCGCGATCAGCTCCAGGGGCTCGCTCATGCTTTCGCGGGGACCTCCGCGATGAAGTTGTAGGGCGGCCAGGGGCCGGTCAGGGTGACGTCGCAGGCGCGGGGTGCCAGGCGCCTGGCGCAGCGCTCGACGATCGCCTCGAAATCCGCGCTCCGCTCGCGGGGGACGAGGAAGGCGGCGTCGAGCAGCAGCCGGCCGCCGGATTCCGGCGAGGCCGCCGGCTCGCGGCGGACGGCCTCGGAGGCCCCTTCCGCCAGCTCGGCGAAGGTGGCGTCCATCTCGGAGCGGAGCCGGCCGGCCAGCTCTCGCGAGGCGTCCTGCTCCAGCTTCTTGCGCAGCAGGAAGGCGGTGCCGGCGCTCTTCCCTCCGGCGCCCGCCTGGGCTTCGGCGGCCAGCACGTCGCGGGCGCGGACGTCGTCGAGCCGCACCCGCACCCCCCACTCGACCTGGGCCTCCACGCGGTCGAGGACGCGGCCGAGCCGCTCCCGGTCCTCCTGGATGAAGGCGACCGCCCGCTCGTCCGAGGAGAACAGGGTGAAGAGCTTCATGGGCACGGCGGCCTCGCCGGCGGCGAAGTGCTCGATCACCGCCTCGTGGGCGAGGGCGCGGTCGGAGACCCAGGAGAGGTCGGAGAGCCGGCGCTGGATCTCGTCGGTGCCGTACTGGGAGAGCGGCGCGCCCGCGGCGATCAGCCAGAGGCCGTCCCCCGCGTCCAGCGCCCGCAGGGGCGAGAGGCCGGGGAGCCCCGGAGGAGCGCCCTCCAGCGAGGGCTTTTCGGGGGCGCGCACCAGGCAGTAGAGATAGGTCGCTTCGCTCATCCGGTGAACGTCTCCCAGCTCCGGACCCACGCGGCGAGCCGCGCGACGCCGCGGGGCGGTGGAAACTCGGCAGGGGCCCTGATGATAGCGCACTGCTCGAGCCCCCGCGGCCGGAAGGAGGCGCCGCGGCGGGGGCAATCCTCCGGCGGCACGGCGTTGACCACCACGGCCGGCACCGCGATGCCGAGATCCTTCAACGAGCCCAGCAGGCGGACGGTCTCGCGGCGGGGGAGCTCGGCGGCCCGGGTCACGGCCACGAAGCGGGCGCGCGCCGGATCGCGGAGCAGGGCCTCCAGCCGCTTGAGGCTGCGCGAGAGCGCCACCAGCTCCTGGGCGAGGTCCCCCAGCCCCACGGCCTCGCGGTATTTGAGCAGGAGGGAGAGGAGATAGTGATCCCAGGAGAGGGCCAGCTCGGGCATCTCCAGCAGCCGCAGCGCGTGTCCCGTGGGAGCGGTGTCCACCACCACCAGATCGTAGGCCGGCTCCGTGCCGTCGCCGAAGACGGCGTCGAGGAGCGAGGAGACGGCGATCAGCTCGTCGATCCCCGGAGGCGTGAGGTCGAGCAGGTCCTGGACCCCGCCGCTGTCCGCAGCGAAAGCCCCCGCCGCCTCATCGACCTTGTCCCGATACCGCTCCCCCCACTTCGCGAAGGCCCGGCCGGCGTCGAGCTCCCGAGCCCGAAGCCCTTCAGGAGCGCCGGGTATGGGACGCTCGTCGTCCCCGAGAGGGACCTCCAGGACGTCCGCGACGGAATGGGCCGGATCGGTCGAGATCAGCAGGATCCGGTCCTTGGATTGCCGATCCGCCAGAGCCAAGGCCACCGCCGCCGAGCAGGTGGTTTTTCCGACTCCGCCTTTGCCGCCGAAAAAGAGGATCTGAAGGCCCGCGGGAGCGATGTCGTCGAGCCAAGCTCCTGCCCGGGATTGAAATCCCGGGCTACCGGCGGTCGCCCCTGCCCGGGGCTTGGATTTTGGAAGTCCCGGACGGGACGGCCGTAGGTAGCCCGGGATTTCAATCCCGGGCGGTGCGACGCGCCGGCCCTTCAGCCCCCTCCCAACCCGCCGCAAAGCCGTCTTCCCTATCGGTTCCTTCTCCTCCTCCGTCAAGAACCGCAACGTCCGCCCTGCCAAAGCCGTCCGGATCTCCGCGATCACCTCTCCGTCCCGCGGCATCACCCGATTGACGATCACCTCCCGCACCGGGATCCCCGCCTCATCCAGAGCCGCCAGAGCGTCCCGGGTCTCCTCCAGGGACAGGATCTCGGGAAGCATCACCCAGTAGACATGGCACCGCTCGGGATCGCGCAGCCGCTCCTCGATCTCCTTTCCCTGCGCCGCGAGATCGGCGGCCAGGGCGTCGCTCTCGTCGGGACGCCAGACGCCGCCGAAGCGCTCGGCCATCCAGCGGTGGCGCTCCTGGAGACGGTCGAGGACGCCGGCGAAGCGGCGGATCGCTTCCGGCATGGAGAGCAGGCGCAGGGTGTGGGCCGTGGGGGCGGCGTCCACCACCACCTCATCACAGGCGGTCAGATAGGTGCCGCGCGCGGCGATCTCGCGCAGGGGCTCGCGGTGCTCGGCCATCCAGCGGGAGAGGGCCGGGCCGGCGGCGAGCTCGGCGGCGAGGAGGGCACCCCGGCGGGTGGGAATGGGGATCGGCTCGCCCGTGAGATCGACCCGGAAGGCGTCGCCCAGCGAGGGGGCGGGGTCGGTGGTGACGGCGAGGACGCGGCGGCCGGATTCGGCGGCGGCGAGGGCGGCGGCAGCGGCGCAGGTCGTCTTGCCGACGCCCCCCTTGCCGCCGAAGAGCCGCAGGGGAGGAAGAGGGGATGCGGATCGGGTCATCATGTAGGGGCGGCCCTATGTGGCCGCCCTTGGGGTGGAGGGCCTGCCCAAGCAGGGCGGCCACATAGGGCCGCCCCTACGAAGATTCGTCCTCGTCTCCCCGGAAGCTCACATCCACCTCGAACCCTCCACCCAGCGACATGGCCCCGCTCGCTTCCCCGCGCTTGGCGTCGCGGATCTCGCGCAGCCGGGCGAGGATCTCGCGCTCCAGCGCCACGAAATCGGCTTCGTCCATCTCCCCCAGCTCGACTCGCATCTGGGCCGCCAGCAGCTCCTCGCGCAGCGACGTCTCGTCGTTCATCTCCTCGTCGACCGCCGAGGCGACCTTGTCGAGGACGAACTTGATGCCGCCGATGAGGAGGCTGTCGATGATCAGCACGGCTACTCGGCCTCGGAGGCGCGCTCCAGCTTGAGGCGGATGTTGACGAAGTTGTAGGGCGGCCAGGGGCCGGTGTACTTGAAGATCAGGTTCTCGTAGCGCGCGTCGATCTCCTTGACCTTGGAGTCGAAGTCGGGCTCGCGGTCGCGGGCGACCAGGAAGGCGCCGTTGAGGATCATCTTGTCGCCGATCGGCTTGTTGGTGCGCGAGGCCACGCAGACGCTGCTCAACAGGTCGATGATCTCCGAGACCAGCTTCTCCGAGCGCTCCTGGAGGAGCGAGTCGACCAGCCGGCCGTATTGCATGCGGGCGAAGTAGGTGGACCCCTTCTGGTGCGAGATCTCCTGGCGCAGGAGGCGGAGGTTCTCGTCATCCTTCTCGATCTCGCGGATGATCGTCTCCGGCTCCCAGAGCACCTTGAGGCCGAACTCCAGCTTGTCCTGCATCTTCACCAGCACGTCGCGGAAGGCGTCGTAGGCGCTGCGCAGCAGCTCGACGATGTCCTCGGAGGTCTTGAAGACGGTGCTGAAGGACATCGGGATCACCGTGAAGTCGCGCATCACGACCTCGTTGACCCGCTCGTGGGCGAGCACGTTCTCGCGGGTCGGATCGTAGACCTCCAGCGGCGTGTCGGAGACCACGGCGGCGATGTCCTTGTAG
>QHVW01000335.1 GCA_003223675.1 Acidobacteriota bacterium | reverse complement strand
GGGGCTTTCAAAGACATTCTGGCTGACTTTCTCCCTCTTCTCCCCGGTAGGGTGGGTGGAGGGATGGGAGAAGAGGGCCGGGGTGATGAGGGGCCATTGGCACGCTTTCCGCTTACCCTACCCGCAGCGTGCGCATCTGGCTGAAACGGCTCCTCTTCGCGATCCTCCTCCTGACCGGCGTCTATCTGTTGGGGGTGAACCTGTTCCTGAATTCGCCGCTGGCGCCGAAGGCCTTCAACCGCCGGCCGGCGAAGTTTCGCATCGCCTGGTCCGCGGCCTGGACGGTCTGGCCCGGGCTGGTGCAGGTGCGGGGATTGCGGCTCTGGGGGCACGTCAACAGCACCACCTGGACGGTGGACGCCGAGCGCGCGCGGGGCTGGATCAACCTCGGCGCGTTCCCCACGCGCACCTTCCGGGTGACCCACC
>QHVW01000334.1 GCA_003223675.1 Acidobacteriota bacterium | reverse complement strand
GTCACGATGCCGGAAGCCCAACTCGCGATGGGGAAAGATCCCATCGCCCGCAAGATCCACATCGAGGCCGCGGCGAGCCTGGGGCCTTATGTTCCCCATGAGCATCCTGGGCTGGAGGGGTTCGACTTCCTCTCCGGCACGCTCCAGGCACGGGGCGAGGTGCCGGACCTCCCCTTTCTGGAGAGCTCGGGGCTGGTGAGGACCGGCCATGAGGCGCCGGGAGCATTGATCGCCGATCTGCGGGTCGAGCAGGGACGGCTGGCGCCGGGGAGCCGCTTCGACGTCACCGCACCCGCCGTGGACGGCGGCTCCCCCTTCGCGATCACCACGGCGGTCACCCGCGGCCCGCAAGGCACTCTCTTCCACTTAGGGATCGACGCCAAGAGGCTGGCGGCCGGCCGCGTCGAAGGGCATCCGCCGCTCTTCCGGGCCGCCACGCTCAATATGATGTCCACTACCCCGGAGACCCGGCTCAGTAAGATTTTCGAGACCGCGCGCGATCTCAAGGACCCGGACAAGCCGCCGATCCAGCTCCCGCTGTCGAGCGACGTGCGCGCCTCGGGGGTCCAGATCGAGGCCCCCGGCAGCCGGGCCACCCTGCGCGCCACCCTCGACCACGCCGCCGGCCGGGTCGACCTCGCCGGCTTCCTGAACCGGCGGATCGCCGTCGACGGATTGCGGGCGGACGGCGTCTCGGCCCGCCTCAACCTGGAGAAGCCCAAACCGCCTTCCGGCGAGGCGAGCCCGCCGTGGACCGTGCGGATCGCCGGCGGCCGCCTCACCGGCATCCGGGAGGTGGCCCTCGGCGACTACCGCCTCGCCGGCGAGGCCCAGGCCGAGGCCACGTTCTCCTACCTGCCGGACGGCACCCTCGCCGTCCGGCGCGCCGCCTTCGTCATGCCCGACGGCCGCTTCGACGCCGGCGGCGAGACGATCACGCGGTCCCTCTCGGTGCGTGTGGAGACACAGGTCGATCCCTCCATTCTGGGGCAGACCACCGGGCCCGACTTCCTCCGCTACGTCAGCGGCACGGCCGGCGTGCGGGCGCCCATCAATTCCCTGGGCTTCCTCCGCGACTACCTCAAGAAGACCCCCTGGCTGGCGCTCGAAGGGAAGGGGGGCCTGAGCGCGGACGTGCGCATCGATCACGGCCGGCTCGTCGCCGGCAGCCGGATCGCGGTGGAGGCCTCGCCCGTCCAGGCCACCGTGTTCGACAGCCGCGCCACGGGCCGGGGCACGGTCACCGTCGCCGTGGCCCAGGAAGGCGCCGCCGTCCAGACGGCGCTGCGGGTGCGCTTCAACCGCTTCGTCTTCGAGGACCTGCGGCAGAAGGGGTGGCCCGACTACCTCCGCGGCCAGGGACTTCTATTCAGCGCCGTGATCCCCGCCGCCCTCGACCTCACCGGACCGGTGCCCGACTTCAACGCCACGCTCGACCTGCCGGACGCCGAGGTGCCGGACCTCACGGTCTACGACGCCCTGCTGCCCAAGGAGGGGGGACTCTGGATCGTCTCCGGCCGCGGCCGCGCGCGCCTCCACCTCGAAGCCTCCACCGCCACCAACCGGACGCGGGGGTCGGCCCTGCTCACCTCGGACGCCGCGCGGGTCCGCTTTCAGAATCTCGAGATCGCCGGCCGTCTCGCCCTGCGCGCGCCGCTCGCCAGCCCCGACCTCGCCAACCGCAAATTCGATCTCAAGGGGACGCGCCTGGAGCTGGCGGACATCTCCTACCGGAACGTGGAATCGAAGAATGAGGAGGAGCTCCCCAGCTGGTGGGCCCGCGCCGAGCTCAACGGCGGCTCGATCGTCTGGGGCACCCCCCTCTCGCTGCGCGGCGAGGGGAAGGTCGACATGAAGAATTCGGGCCCCCTCCTCGCCCTGTTCTCCGAGCGCAGCCGCTTCCTGCGCTGGTTCAACGACGCGCTGAACGTCGAGAACGTCACCGCCCGGGGCGCCGTGCGGCTGGGCAACGGCGCCGTGGAGGTGGAGTCCCTCCAGGCCACCGGCGGCCCCCTGGAGATCCGCACTCGGATGGATTTCTCGAAGACCCGCCGCTGGGGGGACCTCTTCGTCCGCTACGGCCGCCTGGCCGCGGGGATCGAGCTGCGCGACGGCCAGCGGTCGATCAAGCTGGTCCACCCGCTGGAGTGGTACGAGGGGGGGCGGGGGATTTGGAGGCCTCCGGCGGCGCGCTAGCTTGCGGTACTCTTCACGCCATGGAAACGCTCAACCGCACCGAGGTGGAGACCAAGGTCCGGGAGGTCCTCGCCGAGACCCTGCACCGCGATGTTGGAGAGATCGGCCTCGACGACCGGCTCGAAGACCTGGGCGTGGCCTCGATCGATCTGATCACCCTCGTCTTCGAGCTCGAGGACGCCTTCGGCCGCACGCTGGAGGACGAGGACATCGCCGGCCTGACCACCGTCCGCTCCGTGGTCGACTTCCTGGTGGCCGGCGGAGCCGGCGGTTGACCGCGAGCCGGCGCGTGGCCCTCACCGGGGCCGGAGCCGTCACCAGCCTCGGGACGGACGTCGACGGTTTCTGGCGCCCGCTCGGCGCCTGGGAGCGCGAGACCCCCCTGATGACCCGGATCGAAAAAAAGCAGCTCGACCCCGCCAGCCGCATCGGCCTGCTCGCCGCCGAGGAGGCTCTGCGACGGGCCGGCCTCGCCCTGGAGAGCGCCGATCCGCGGCGCAACGTCTGGCGGATCGCCGGCGTGGACGGCGAACGCGCCGGGGTCTTCCTGGGCACGGGCGTGGGGGGGCTCCATTCCTGCCTGGAGAGCAGCCGTTTCATCGTCCTCGACCAGCCGCGCCGCGCCCTTCAGGAGCTGGAGGGTGCCGGGGCCGTGCTCGCGGAGCTCGCCATCCCCCGCGCCTTCAACCCCTTCTCCGTGGCGATGACCATGCCCAACGCCTCGGCGGCGGCCCTCTCGATCAAGCTGGGGCTCTACGGACCGTGCCGCACCTTCGCCGGCGCCTGCGCCTCGGGCACCGTGGCCCTCGGACAGGCCTTCCGGGCCCTGCGCCAGGGGGAGTGCGATCTGGCCCTCGCCGGTGGGGTCGAATTCCTCAGCGATCCGTTCGGCTGCGCCTTCCGCGGCTTCGACGCCGTGGGCGCGCTCGCCTCCGGACCCCTGCCTCCGGACCAGCTCAACCGTCCCTTCGACCGCGAGCGCTGCGGCTTCCTGTTCAGCGAGGGGGGCGGCGCCGTCCTGGTGCTGGAGGATCTGGAAGCGGCGCGCCGGCGGGGAGCGGACGTGCTGGCCGAGATCGTGGGCTACGGCGAGACCGCGGACGCTCACCACCTCATGGCCATGGCGCCGGAGGGACGGCAGATCCGCCGCGCCCTGGACCTCTGCCTGGCCGACGCCGGCCTCGCGCCCGCGGACGTGGGCTACGTCAACGCCCACGGCACCGGCACGCCGGCCAACGACGACGTGGAGGCGAGGGTCCTCTCCGAGCTGTTTCCGCGGGAGACGCGGGTCAATTCCACGAAATCACTGTTGGGGCACACCCTGGGCGCCAGCGGCGCGATCGAGGCCCTGGTGACCGCCCTGACCCTGCGCGATGGAATCGCCCACCCCTCGCGAAACCTGACCGATCCGGAGGTCCCGCTCGCCTTCGTCCGCGCAGCCGAGCCGGTGACCGCCCGCTACGCGCTCTCCGAGTCCTTCGCCTTCGGCGGGCAGAACGCCGTGCTCGCGCTGGCGGCGCCAGAGGTTACGGAGCGGCGTTGAGAACGATCGTCATCATCGCCAGATCCGTCCGGTCCACCCAGCCCGATCGCCGGGAGAATTCCCGGGCCACGGCATTGCCGGTGTGCACGAACAGATGGCACCGCTCGAATCCCGCCGCGCGCAAGCCCGCCAGGGACCGCTCCACGAGCAGCCTCCCGATCCCCTGCCGGCGGTGGCTCGGCGCGACCGCGAGGTGGTACAGGTAGCCATTCCGGCCGTCGTGACCGCAGAGGACCGTCCCGGCGAGGAGATCCCCATCGATCGCCTCCCGGGAACCGGCCGCGCGCAGGGTAAGGCCCTAAAAGTTCCGCGATCTCGACGCTCATAGACATTATTCACACGGGAAGAATCTTGCCCAATAGTTCATGCAGGAGAGGTGACACCTTACTCATGGACCACAACAGACAAACAAACATTATCTTGAACACCGCCGAATGCAATAGTGTCAAGGCTTTAAAAAGTGGCGTCAGTGACTGCTCATATCCATATAGAGGCTTCCACGAGGTTTGATAGCCGAAATCAAGTGCAAATTTCCATCGCCTCCATATACCTCTCCATCTGTCTTCTCCAGTCGAAAGAGGCCTCGTCTGCGTCCAGTAAATCACCGCAAATATCAAATATGAGAGCAGTATCCAAGCGCATAGCCTAAGCGGGCGGACACTGTATCCCCAAAAAATATTTTCGAAATCGTTTTCGAAACTCTCCCATCCGGCACTCCTCTTTCTTTCAAGGCTTCTTCGTTGGTACATAGCCTCGTTCTGACTTCTGAGGTCTCCTGATTTCTGAAAGTAACTTTCGAGAGATTTCCAAGTATCTGAGGATCGGGTATTCACTTTGCCTGCTAACTGTTCCCACTCTATGTCTAGTGATTTGTGAAATATAGTACCGTCGAGAACCAACCCGTGACCAATCTCCCCCGGGGCTCCTTGCTCCATTGCTGCCTTCTGCCAGCGGGGGAACGATGTCCCCTGAAACGCAGCATCGCCTTCGAACGTCGAGCGAGCAAAGGTAACAAAATTCAAGAACGCGACGTTACCAAAATCGGCGTAACCCCGAAATTCTACGTCGGCAAATCCAGCGTTGGCGCATATAGCATCACGAAGGATGACCTTCTTTTCAAATATGATGGGAGTCAAAGGATCCTGATTCAGTTGCCTCCGACGGCGCGCTAGACCGGGGATACCGTTCATTGGTCTTGATGAAAACCACAACCCATGAAGCCTTGCATGGTTAAAATAGACTGGACCTCCGAAGCTGATACTCGTAAAGGCCAATTCACCCTTTTTTCCTGACTCGAAGCCGTTGAAAAAGGCATCTCCCGAAAAAGCAGCCCTACTGAAAGATATAACGCCATCAGCATGCGATTGAGCGAAAGATACTGAGCTCTGAAATTTGGTGAACGCAAAATTAGCTCCAGAACCAAATCTGGACCCGCCAAAATAAACTCTATCCCGAAATACAGCTTCAACAAAATCAGGAGAGTGCAAAAATTGCGTATGTATAAAACTCGACCTACCCTGAAAAACAGCTCCAGAAAACGACACATCCGACTCAAAGCTACTACACTCGAATCCACCAAAGCTCTTGAACGAAGCACCGTCAAATTTGGCATCCTCAGTGAAAAAAGCTCGCGAGAACGTCGCCGGCATATCAAAGACTACCCCAGACCAGGAAACGCCCTCTTTAAAAATTGCGTCATTAAAGTCCACACTGGGAAATTCCTCGTCTTCTCTACCAGCTTGAAATATTGAGCCTTCGAAGTCTAAACCCACAGGAACCAAAATATCTGCCGCCGGACAAGTCATGTTTTTATTAACCGATGCCAGGGTCGCCCTTTCGCTCCGTAGGCTACTAAGATTCAAGTCTCCCTGGATAACGGAATCTGTAATTGAAAGAGTTGGCAAACTTTCGGCATTTCGCACGGTAGTTTCTAGTTGAGCCCACCGCAAAGCTTGAAGAACCCCGGAAGCGTTGACTGTCCGATGATTGATCGGCTTTTTATTTTTAAAAATTCTCAAGAGTTCTTGATCTCCCAACTTGGGCCTAGGACTTGACGAAGCGCCTAGTTCTATAGCTTGTCCGGATACATAGCAAAGCAGGCATGCGAGAACAAAGAAGATTTTACTAAGAATGCTGACTTTCTTTGAGCCCATGCCTCCTCCCAATCATAATATTTAGGGATCTGCCGTGTTCAGGCCTTCGCCTAAAAACTCAAGCTGCAACCGCATCTGATCGCGGATCGGCATCCCGCTCACGCCGCCCCTCTCCATCTCCGCTCGCACCTCACCCGCGGACCGGCCGGCGATGCGGTCCAGGAAGGCGCGGAAACGGAGATCGTCCGGCCGGCCGGTCTCTCCCTCTTCGAGCGGTCGTAGGAACAGCGGCATCTCGGAGACCATGGTGAAGGGATCGCCGCCGAGGGAGCGGACGTATTCCATCGAGCTGGGACGGAATTTCGCCGCCATCTCCGGATCGCCGCGCTCCTCGAACCAGCGGACCATCGATCGCGAATCCGGGCGCGTGGTGAAGCCTTCGTCGATGCGATGGAAACCTTTTTCTCCACCGCGGTCCACGTCGAACGGTTGATATCCCATCGCGCGCACGCGGCGGCGGAGCGCCTCGCGCAATCCGGAAGTGCGATCGATCCAGGCCTCTTCGATCAGGAACCAGGGACCCGAGGCGAAGGCGATCCCGTGGAAGCTCGCGTGGAGATGGAACGGCGCCCCCGCGGCCAGGAACCGGGCCACGGCGAGGTTCTCGGGCCGGGCGCCGGTGTCGTTCGCGTCGCGCGGGAATCCGAATTCCATGTCGTCCCCCGGCCGCTCGCGGACGACGTGATCCATATAAAGCGAGAGATCGTAGGCGCGGTCCTCGCGGCCGAGATGATCGATCGCCGGCACCGTGGACGCGCTCCACGCCGCGTTGCGCGCCTCGCCGTCCGGATTGACGTGCGGGACCACGTACCAGGTGATCGCGGTCAGCAGAAGATCGTCCGCCGGCCGCTCCGCGAGGAAGGCCACCAGACGCCGCAGCATGGCGGGCCCTACGGGCTCGTCCGCGTGGCAGCCGGCGATCAGGCTGACGTGGAGAGGCCCGCGTCCCAGGAGATATCCCTCGATCGCCTGCCCCTTGCGCTTGACCTCCTCCTCCGCCCGCTCCACCCGCTCGGCGGCGCGGTCGGCCTTCTCGCGCGCCCGTTCCGCGGCGATCTCCGCCGCCTCGGCGCGGCGGCGGGCGTCGGACGCGGTTTTTTCGGCCGCCTCGGCCACCTCGCGCAGTGTGTTCGCTTCGTTGCGGGCCCGCTCCAGCTTCGCCTCGGCCACCTCGACGAGACGGCGGATGCGCTCCGCCTCCCGCTCCTGGCGGGCCTGCTCGGCGGCCTCGCGGCGCTCGCGCTCCTTCCGTTCGCGCTCGGTCTCGCCCTTGGGCTTCGGCGGATGGACCAGCTTGGGAGGGGGCGGCGGCGCCTTCTTCGCAGGGGCCTTCTTCGCCTCCCGCTGCGCCCGCCGGGCCGCGATGTCCACCACCGGCGCGCCGGCGAGCTGCAGCCCGGCGAGCACCTCGAAGCCGGGGGGATCGAGATCGCGGTCCAGCCAGCGGCGGGAGGCCTCCTCGGCGGCGGCCGGGCTCAGGGCCAGGGCCTGGAGATCGGTGCCGATGCGCTCCATGATGGCGCGGCTGGCCCCGCGGCCCGCCTCCGCCAGGATGCCCACCCCCAGACGACGGAGCTCGTCGATCAGGCGGCGCACTGTACCGAGACCCTCACGCAACGCCTCGGCGCCGCGGCCGGACACCGCCGCCTGCTGCGCGGCCCGCGCCTTCTTCCCCGCCGCGAGCAACGCGTCCATCTTCTCGCGGTCGCGATCGAACAGGACGTTGACCGCCCAGGCGGACGGCGTCGGCTTCGCCAGCGACTTGACGCGATCGGCGTCCGCGTCCTTCCCGAGCTTGCGGAGCTGCTTGGCGAAATCGTTGCGGGCCGCCGTGAACCCCTCCAGCGGCCCCCGGTAGAGGCGCGCCAGCTCGTCGTCGAGGTCGTTCTTCTTCGCGGCCATGGCGGGGGCCATCGTACAACGATTACAATCGCCTCCAGTGAAGCTCCGCATCGCCCTCTGCGCCGCCCTCGGGCTGGCCCTGGCCCAGGCTGCATCTCACGCCGCCGACCCGGTCGTCGCCGCGGCCGGGGACATCGCCTGCGAGCCCTCGAATCCCAACTTCAACGGCGGGAACGGCACGGCCTTCGCCTGCCGGATGAAGGACACCTCGGATCTGCTGCTCGGAGGCGGCTACGACGCCGTGCTCCTGCTGGGGGACAACCAATATCTGGACGGCTCTCTCGCCAACTACCGGACGGTCTTCGCGCCGACCTGGGGGCGTCTCGGGCCGCTCCTGCGGCCGGCGCCGGGCAATCACGAGTACGTGACGCCGGGCGCCACAGGCTATTACGACTACTTCGGAGCGGCGGCGGGCGACCGTACGCAGGGGTGGTACAGCTACGACCTCGGCACCTGGCACGTGATCGTCCTCAACTCCAATTGCGGCGACATCGGCGGCTGCGGCCCAGGCTCGCCCCAACTCCGCTGGCTGACCGACGACCTCGCCACCCACCCCCGGGCCTGCACCCTCGCCTACTGGCACCACCCCCGCTTCTCCTCGGGGCCGCACGGCGACGACGGCACCTACGACGCCTTCTGGCGGACCCTCTACGACGCCGGAGCCGACGTGGTGCTGGCGGGGCACGATCACGATTACGAGCGCTTCGCGCCGCAGACCCCTTCCGGCGCGGCCGACCCCGAGCACGGCATCCGGGAATTCGTGGTCGGCACCGGCGGCCGGGAGACCCGCCCCTTCGTCACGGTCGATCTCAACAGTCAGGTCCGGAACGACATCGACCTCGGCGTGCTGAAGCTCCGCCTCCGCGCCGACGGCTACGACTGGCAGTTTCTCCCCGTCCCCGGCGGCAGCTTCACGGACGCGGGGAGCGCCGGCTGCCACAATCCGCCCGATGCCACGAGCATCCCCCTCGACCGCGGGCGCTTCAAGGCCGAGGTGACCTGGAGCAGCTTCGACGGCACCACCGGCCTCGGCAAAGCCGCCGGCCCCGCCGCGGACGGCTCCGGCCTCTTCTGGTTCTTCGCCTCGGACAACTGGGAGCTCCTCGTCAAGGTCCTCGACGGCTGTCCGCTCAACAACCGCTACTGGGTCTTTTCCGCCGCCACGACCAACGTCGGCTATACCCTCACCGTGACCGACACCCTGACAGGGAAGACCGCGCGCTACGAGAACCCCCTGGGGCGGAGCTCGCCGGCGGTGACGGATGTGGGGGCGTTGGCGGTGTGCCCGTAGGATATTCAGACGCCCGGAGCACGCGGGGGTATACTTCCTTCTCGATTGGAGGCCTTGATCATGCCGCGAGCTCTCCCTCTGCCACCACCCGGCTTCGACGACCTGTCGGTCGAGGAGAAGCTCGACTACGTGCAGTCCTTGTGGGACCGCATCACTACCCGTCCTGAGGAGGTGCCGGTACCCGACTGGCATCAGAGGGTCATCGAAGAGCGCCTCGCAGCCCACCGCGCTGATCCTGGCGTCGCACGTCCTTGGGAAGAGGTCCGGGACGAAATTACCGAAAAGTTGAAGCAGCGCCGTTCACGCTGAGAATGGCTGCTCACTTCCTCATTCGACCGGAGGCGCAGGTCGATATTGAAGAGTCCGCGTTCTGGTATGAGGATCAGCGGCTGGGTCTGGGCGAGCTCTTTTCCGCCGAGCTCTTCGAGCTCATCCATCGCATCGCCGAATTCCCTCTCCAGTTTCCTTTGGTTGGCCGGTCTGTAAGACGTGGCCTTCTTCACAAGTTCCCTTATGCGGTGTACTTCCTGCTCGAAGACGAAGCTGCCGTGATCATCGCGGTCTTGCACCAAAGGCGCGATCCGGCGGTGTGGAAAGGGCGGGTCTGACCCAGCCGCGGTCAGCGGTGGCCGGAGGGGCCGGTCGGCGTCGCATCGACCCAACGGTGCTGGTGGCTGGAGCTCCAGATCCAAGCCCAGTCCTTGCCTCCCGCCCGTGAAAAGGCAAGGAGGATCAGCACCACGATGGCGAGGAAGGTGAGCACCCAGTGGTGCTTCTTCAGCCTGGTCCGGCGCTTTTTCCGGTGGTGGTAGGACATGTCCCATTGTACTCCCCCCCCTCCTGGGGACCCCCGCGCCGGACGTCGAGGCGTTTCACCACGCCGTCCTCCCCAGGAGACGGTGAGGAGCACAAGAGGAGACATCACCTCCCGCCAGAAGCGGCCATCCAGGGGAGATCCCCCTGGCCACAGGATTGCAGAAAGCTCGCGGAGCCCACCGGCCCACTTCGACGGGAGGTACACTTATGAGAATGAAGAAGCTCGCTCTGCTCCTCCTCCTGGTCCCAGCCCTCCTTGCGCTCACCGGCGCGGCCGCCGACCGGCAGCCCGGTTTCTCCCGCACCCGCTGGCTCGAAGAGCAGATGGCCTGGGGCGCCCGGACCTCGGAGAACCTGGTTCCCGAGAACCCGCAACGGCTCAAGGCGTTCCTCGATCAGCTCGCCAGGACCAAGCCGCCCAGCACGGGCAGCGGAGACCGAGACGGAGCCGTTCTTCGCCGTCGATCCCGAAAATCCCAAGCACCTCCTCGCCGTCTATCAGGAGGACCGGTTCCCGGACGAGGGGTGCCGCAATCTGACCTCCGCCGTCTCCTTGGACGCGGGGACCACCTGGCAGGAGAGCCTCCTGCCCCGGCAGACCGTGGCCGCCGGCGGATCGTACGAGCGCACGTCGGACCCCTGGGTGGCCTTCGGCACCGGCGGGCGGGCCTACTTCGCCTCCCTGGGCTTCAATGAGACGAACCCCCAGAACGGCGTCTATCTCTCCTCCTCCGACGACGGCGGGCTGACCTGGAACGATCCGGTCGCCGTCCACAGCGGCACTTCGACCTTCGACGACAAGGAGGCGGTCGTCGTGGACACGCGCGACGACAGCCCCTACAAGGGCCGGGTCTACGTCGGCTGGGACTCGATCACCGCCAGCCGGCAGCAGCCGGAGCTCATCACCTATTCCGACGACGGCGGACATTCATTCCAGCCCCCCGTCACGCTCACCAGCCAGGGGGCGAACCTCGGCATCCTCCCGCTCGTCGGGCCCGGGGGCATCGTCCACGCGGTCTGGCTCAGCTACCAGGGGCGGCAGGCCTTCCTGCTGGCGTCCCACTCCACGGACGGCGGCCGCACCTGGAGCGCGCCGGTCACGATCTCCACCGTCGACGCGTACGGCGTCGACGGGTCGCGCACGGGCGCGGGGCTCGCGTCGGCGGCGATCGACGGCGGCAACGGGACGGTCTACGCGGCCTGGGAGGACGGCCGCTTCACGCCGGGTACCGATCAGGTGGTCCTCTCCCGCTCCACGGACGGCGGCCAGACCTGGAGCGCGCCGGTCCGGGTCTCGGACGGCCCGGGCGACGCCGCCAATTTCACGCCCGCCGTGGCCGTGACCCCCGAGGGCTGGGTGGGGGTCTCCTATTACTCGCTGCGCAACAACCCCGCGCACGTGCTGGTGGACGAGTACCTCTCCGTGTCGAAGAGCGGCGGCCAGACGTTCGCCAATAGCCAGCGCCTGACGGCCTCCTCCTGGGATCTGCGCTTCGCGGCGACATCGGACGGCTTCTTCCTGGGCGACTACCAGGGGCTCGCCACCACTTCAAAAACCTTTTATCCGCTCTGGATCGGGACCTTCAGCGCCTCGCGCCTCGATCCGCCGGCCCGCCAGCCGGACGCGTACACGCGGGCGATCAAGCTGAGGTGAGAATGCACGTAATGCCGATGACCAGCGGCGAATTCCTGATCGGTCCGTGGCAGATCCTCGTGCGCATGCTCGTCGCCACCGTCATCGGCACCGCGCTCGGCCTCAATCGCGAGATCCACGGCAAGCCGGCGGGGATGCGCACCCACGCGCTCGTGGCCCTCGGCGCCGCCCTGATCACCCTCATCAGTCTCGAGCTCGCCGCCCGGGACGGCCAGATCGACGGCGGCGCCGTGCTCCGCACCGTCCAGGGGGTGATGGCCGGCATCGGCTTCCTGGGCGGCGGGGTGATCCTGCGCGACGACTCCCATCAGAGCGTCCACGGCCTGACCACCGCCGCCTCGGTCTGGGTGGTGGCCAGCCTGGGGATCGCCTGCGGTGCCGGCCAGTGGCTCACCGCCCTGACGGCGCTCGCCCTCACGCTGGTGGTGCTGATCGTTCTCGGCCGGATCGAAAAGAAGTGCGTCGACTGGTTCGTCCGCAAGCAGGACGCGGCGGAGCCCACGCCGCGCGCCGAGGGTCCGCGGCCGGGGCTGATGTAAAGAGCTCAGCTCCCGCCGTCCCCCAAACGGCCCTCTCCCCGCACTTCCTATGGGTAGGGTGTGGCTCGTCTGCCCTCCTCTCGTTGGAGCGCATCCGAGATCCACAATGTTAGAAAGGAGCGGAGGATGAAAGCTTTGATTCGTTCAGTGGCTCTGATTGCGATTGTCGCAGCGTTGCTCTCCGGCGCACCCGCGTTCGCGGCGGACGCCATCCACAACGGCGTCGATCTGTGGATGACCGTCGCCGGCTTCGCGCAGACGAGCTTCGCGGACCAGCCCATCCCGGCGGGCTTCTTCTGTGAGGGCTCGCAGCCGTTCACCGGCACCGTGCCGGCTCGACGACGCGGTCTTCAACGAGAAGGGGGAGGCCACCACCCGCATCCAGCTCATGGCCCTCTCGCTGGCGAGCGTCAAGCCGATCGAGACGAGCTGCGGCAAGTACAACGTCGCGGTCAGCCTGGCCGGCGAGCAGCCGGTCACGACGATGAAGATCTTCCGCACCGAGGCCCTCGGCGGCACCTATTCGGCGCCGCTCTCCCTCAACGTCAAGGCCGTCTTCACCCCGGTCGACGGGACCAAGAGCGCCCGGCGCGAGGTGACCCGCCGCATTGAGCTCGGGCCCGGCAGCCACTCGGTCTGGGCCTACGTGCAGGCGCCGCAGTACCCGGCCAGCATCAAGATCGACACCAACGGCGACGGCAAGCCGGACACCGTGCTGCCGGCCTCCTCGAATTTCGTGGCCGGCGTCTCCCCGGCCGTGCTCAAGGGGAACGCGCCCGCCCGGCCGCACCTGGCGGCGTCCCTGTCCACGGATACCAGCACGGTGATCGCCTGCCCGGCGGGACAGTGCGCGTACCAGTCCTGCCACTGCAGCTCGACCAGCACGGACCCCTACCAGTCCAGCAGCGGCTGCGGCTCCGACCACCTGCACTGCATCTGGACCTGCGTGACCTGCACCACTCAGTTTCAACCCGCGGACCCGTACCTCAACCCCGGCAACTGAGCCCCTCGGCCGGCGGCGGTCCTCTCCGGACCGCCGCCCCCCGTCCGGCTCCTTCAAGCCTCCCTGGCGCACCACGCTTGTAGGTGTGGATGGCGCGCCGCCACCAATCCGGAGGAGCACACCGTCCACGATCTTTGAAAGGAGCGGACGATGACCATGTCCAAGGCCTTGGTTCGTTCAGCCGTAGGAGCCGTCCTGATCCTCGCGTTGATCAGCGGCTCGCCCCTGTTCGCCGGGGAGGCCATCCACAACGGAGTCGATCTGTGGATGACCGTCGCCGGCTTCGCGCAGACCAACTTCGCCGACGAGCCCCTGCCGGCGGGCTTCTTCTGCGAGGGCTCGCAGCCGTTCACCGGCACGGTGAAATTCAAGGGCGCCCCCCTGACGGTCGAGCCCGCCGGCAGCCTCGGCGCCATCGACACCATCGTGCGCCGCCTCGACGACGCGAAATTCGACGCCAAGGGGGAGGCCACGACCCGCATCCAGCTCATGGCGCTCTCGCTGGTGAGCACCAAGCCGATCGAGACGAGCTGCGGCAAGTACGACGTCGCCGTCAGCCTGACCGGCAAGCAGCCGGTCACGCTGATGAAGATCTTCCAGAGCGACGCCTTCGGCGGCACCTATTCGGCGCCGCTGGAGCTCAACGTCAGGGCCGTCTTCACCCCGGTCAACGGCGACAAGAGCGGCCGCCGCGAGGTGACCCGCCGCCTCGACCTCGGGCCCGGCACCCACTCGGTCTGGGCGTACGTCAACCTGCCGCGCTACAAGCAGGGCGTCCGCGTCGACACCGACGGCGACGGCAAGCCGGACGCGGTGCTGCCCGCCGCCTCGAACTTCCTGGCCGGCGTCTCTCCGGCCCTGCTGAAGTCGCCGCCTCCGCTCCCCCGCTTGGCGGCCACGACCCTCGGCGGCACCGACACCACCGCCCCCATCGTCTGCCCGGCGGGTCAGTGCCCCTATTACTCCTGCCATTGCGCCGCGTTGGACACCAACCCGCAGTGGAACCAGTCGTCCACCGGCTGCGCCGACGATCATCTCCACTGCATCTGGACCTGCGCCCCCTCCGGGGCCACGGACCCGAGTGGAAAGGTCGTCGCGTGCGCGGTCGTCGCCCAACCGGCGACCGGCCTGGAGTGATCCTTCTCCCGGCGGCGGTCCCTCCGGACCGCCGCCGTCCCGCGCCCTCCCTTTGCTATGCTCCCGGCATGGAATTCCAGGGCACCGAACGCTACTACCTCGACCCCGAGCTCGGCGCCATCGTCAACATGGCGATGGCGATGGAGAAGCCGCTCCTGCTGACCGGCGAGGCCGGCACCGGCAAGACGCAGCTCGCCTTCGAGATCAGCCGCTCCCTCGGCATGCCGATCGAGACGCTGCGCTGCAAGTCGACCATCAAGGGGGAGGAGGCCTGCTACGTGCAGGACACCGTCCTCCGCCTCAACGACGCCCGCTTCGGCACCTCGGGCACCGGCCGCGACGTCAACCATTTTTTCGACTACGTGATCTGGGGCCCGATCGGCCGCGCCTTCCGCAGCGACGAGCGGGTGGTGCTCCTGCTCGACGAGATCGACAAGACCGAGTCCGACGTGCAGGACAACCTCCTCGACGTGCTGGAGGATTGCGAGTTCACGATCCGTGAGGTCAACCAGATGGTGAAGGCGAGGATCCGGCCGGTGATCGTCCTCACCTCGAACGCCAAGCGCGAGCTCTCCGACCCCTTCCTGCGGCGCTGCTTCTGCCACCACATCGCCTTCCCCAACCCGGAGCAGATGCGCGAGATCGTCAACCTCCATTTCCCCGACCTCGACAGCGGCCTGCTCGACGCCGCGCTGGGCATCTTCTACGAGCTGCGCCAGCGGGGATACGAGAAGCCGCCGGCCACCAGCGAATTGCTCAACTGGCTGGGCGCCCTCAATCACGCGCGCATCACCCCCGACCGCCTGAACGTCCCCTTCATCGGCACGCTGCTCAAGCGGACCGAGGACATCCTCTCGTTCCGCAGCGGGGGCAAGCGGGCGCGGGTGAACTGATCGAATTGGCAAAAGCGTCATGTTCCTCGACGGCTTCATCCTCCTGCTGCGCGACTACGGCGTACCGGTCAGCCTGACCGACTCGATCGATTTCTATCGCGGCATGGAGCGCG
>QHVW01000332.1 GCA_003223675.1 Acidobacteriota bacterium | reverse complement strand
AGGTGCTCGCCCGCCGCGAGATGCACTGGCTGCGCGTCGACCGCTACTGGGAGGGGGCGCTGGACGAGCCCGCCTCGTTCCACTACCAGCCCCTGCCCTGCATGCAGTGCGAGAACGCGCCCTGCGAGGTGGTCTGCCCGGTGGCCGCCACCGTGCACAGCGACGAGGGGCTCAACGACATGGTCTACAACCGTTGCGTGGGCACCCGCTACTGCTCGAACAACTGCCCCTACAAGGTGCGCCGCTTCAACTTCCTGCGCTACAGCGACAAGAGCACGCCGGTGCTGGAGCTGGTCAACAACCCG
>QHVW01000333.1 GCA_003223675.1 Acidobacteriota bacterium | reverse complement strand
GACCCGCGTCTATTCGGTGGAGAGCGTGCCGGTAGGCCTGACGTCGCTCGCCGACCACCGCCTGCAGCTCCCGCCGGCGCAGGTCGAGGGGTTCGTCCTCGCCCTCGCCCAGACGCTGGGAGCCGCCCCCGGCACGGCCGCGCCGCTGGCCAATCCCAAAGCCCAGAAATGGGTGCGGGAGGTGGCCAAGGACCTCCAGGCCAACCGCGGCGCCTCGCTGGTGGTGGCCGACGAGTACCTCTCCCGCGCGGCGCAGGTGCTGGTGCACGGCATCAACCAGTCGCTCGGCAACGTGGGGACGACGGTCTTCTACCAGGACCCGGTCGAGGCCGATCCGGTCGACCACGTGCAGTCGCTCGCCGAGCTGGTGCGCGACATGAACGCCGGCCAGGTGCAGGCGCTGATGATGCTCGACGGGGTCAACCCGGTCTACACCGCGCCGGCCGACCTGCCGTTCCGGGACGCCCTGGAGAAGGTGGCGCTGCGCGTCCACCACGGCCTCTTTCAGGACGAGACCTCCAACCACTGCCACTGGCACATCAACGCCGCCCACGAGCTCGAGAGCTGGGGGGACGCCCGCTCCTTCGACGGCACGGTGTCGATCCTCCAGCCGCTGATCGAGCCGCTCTACGGCGGCAAGACGGCGGCCGAGCTGGTGGCGGCCACGCTGGCCAACCAGGCGGACGCCACCGGCTACGACCTCGTGCGGCAGTATTGGACGCCGCGCCTCCCCGGCCTCGCCGCCGGCCTGGCCGACGTGGCCAAGGGCACGGACGCGGCGGGGGGCGGCAGCATCACCACCCTGCTCGGCTTCGGCGGCGCCTTCCCCGGCGCGCCCGGCATTGGTACCAATCCGGGTACCAATTCGGGTGCCAATACGCCGCCGCCCGCCGCCGGCAGCCCGGCCGCGGCGCCGCAGCCCGGCGGCGCCGCGCCGGCCGCGGGAGCCACGGCCGCGGGCGTCAACGCCGCCTTCGAGAAGGCCTGGCGGGAGGCGGTCCACGCGGGGCTGATCCCGGCCACCGCCGCCAGGCCGGCCACGGCGGCCTTCAACGGCGGCGCGGCCAGCCAGGCGGCGGGCGAGATCCAGGCCGCCCTGGCGGCGGTCAAGCCGGGCGAGATCACCCTGCTGCTGCGCCCGGATCCCACGATCTGGGACGGCCGCTACGCCAGCAACGTCTGGCTGCAGGAGCTCCCCAAGCCGGTCACCAAGATCGTCTGGGACAACGCCCTGATCCTCGGCGTGAAGACGGCCGAGAAGCACGGGCTGACCTATCACGACACCGCGGACGTCTCGGTGGGCGGGCGCACGGTCAAGGGGGTGGCCGTCTGGGTGCTCCCCGGCGTCGCCGAGGACACCGCCGTGCTCCACCTCGGCTACGGCCGGGAGGCGGCCGGCAAGGCGAGCGGCATGGGCTTCAACGCCTACCCCCTGCGCACGTCGCAGGCGCTGTGGGCCGCCCCGGGGCTCGCCGTCAAGGGGGCCGGCGGCCGGTACATCGTGGCCTGCACCCAGAACCACCACGCCATGCGCGGCGTGGCCTTCCGGACCATCCTGCACGAGGACGAGGAGGCCGCCCAGCAGCAGGAGGCCCGCCACGTCATCCGCACGGGGACGCTCGCCGAGCTCCAGCGCGATCCGCAATTCATCCAGAAGGACCGCGAGGTGCCGCCGCGCGACGAGACCCTCTACAAGAATTTCGAGTACAACGGCCACGCCTGGGGGATGTCGATCGACTTGAGCGTCTGCACCGGCTGCAGCGCCTGCATCGTGGCCTGCCAGGCGGAGAACAACATCCCGTCGGTGGGCAAGGGCCAGGTGCTCGCCCGCCGCGAGATGCACTGGCTGCGCGTCGACCGCTACTGGGAGGGGGCGCTGGACGAGCCCGCCTCGTTCCACTACCAGCCCCTGCCCTGCATGCAGTGCGAGAACGCGCCCTGCGAGGTGGTCTGTCCGGTGGCCGCCACCGTGCACAGCGACGAGGGGCTCAACGACATGGTCTACAACCGTTGCGTGGGCACCCGCTACTGCTCGAACAACTGCCCCTACAAGGTGCGCCGCTTCAACTTCCTGCGCTACAGCGACAAGAGCACGCCGGTGCTGGAGCTGGTCAACA
>QHVW01000331.1 GCA_003223675.1 Acidobacteriota bacterium | reverse complement strand
GGTCCACGGGGACGCCGGCCCGGAAGGCGATCTGCCGCGCCGTGTTGGGGCCGCCGCCCGCCTGGCGGGCGTGGCCGAAGATCACCTGATCGACGCGGGTTGGATCGAGCCCGGCGCGCTCCAGCGCGGCCTGGGCGGCGGCGGTGCCGAGGTCGGCGGCCGTCAAAGGGGTCAACACGCCGCCGAACTTGCCGATCGGGGTACGCACGGGGGCGGCGAGGACGATGTCGTGGTCGTTGGCCAAGCTGTGGTTCCTTTCAAGGCGAGGGCGGGGACTCGGCCCCGCCCTCTAAGAAAACAAACCTCTATTCCCCTGGAGGGGAAAGAAAGCCTCAATACCCCCGGAATTCCGGCTTCCGCTTCGAGATGTAGGCATCGAGGCCCTCGCGGGCGTCGGGGCTCTCGAAGAGCTGCTGCTGGAGCTCGCGCTCGATGGCGAGGCCGCTCTCGAAGGGGACCTCGGCGCCGGACTGCACGGAGCGCTTGATCCGGCCCACCGCCTTGGCCGCCTTGTTCGGCGGGCAGAACTGCTTGGCGTATTCATGGATCTGGCCCAGGAAGTTGTCCGGCTCGTAGATGTAGTTGACGATGCCGATCCGCATCGCCTCCTCGAAGTCGATCAGGCGGCCGGTCACCATGAGGTCGATCGACAGGCTCTTGCCCACGCGGCGGGCCAGGCGCTGGGTGCCGCCGGTGCCCGGGAGCACGCCCAGGGACACCTCGGGGAGACCGACCTTGCCGGAGCCCTTCTTGGCGATCAGGATGTCCGCCGCCATGGCGATCTCCAGGCCGCCGCCCACTGTGTGCCCCTCGAGGGCCGCGATGACCAGCTTGGGGGTCTGCTCCAGCCGGTTCAAGGTCTCGTTGGCGTGCAGGCAGAAGTAGTACTTGAAGTACGGGTCGGACGACTTCAGCATGTTGATGTTGGCGCCGGCGCAGAAGAACTTGTCCCCTTCGCCCTTGACCACGATCACGTAGACGTCCTTGTCGAAGCGCGCCTTGAGGATGGCGTCGTCGAGCTGGCGCATCATCTCGTGGGTGTAGGTGTTGGCCGGGGGATCGTCCAGCGTGATGTAGGCCACCCCGTCCCGTACCTCGTAATGGACCAGGGTGCGCTGCTCGGTCGTCGGCTCCGCGACAGTGGGCTCAGCCATATGGATCTCCTCTCATCAGGATTTGCGGGATTTAGGCTCCGGGCCGGGTCTACCCGGGCAGGATTCACGGCGTATTCTCCCATGAGATGGGAGAGGCGTCCACCGGGGAGGTGGACGATGGATGATTAAGGGTCAGCTCCGCCCGAGCTCTCTCCGGAGGCGCTCGATCTCCTCTTCCAGCGCCCGGCGGGCCCTGGTTTCCTGCTCGGCGCGCTCTCGGGCGCTCCTCGCTTCTTCCTCCGCCGCCAACCTCGCCGCCCTCTCCGCCAACCTCGCCGCTCTCTCCTCCTCGGCAAAGAGGAGGCGCTCGCCGGTCGCCTCATCGATGAGCCGGAGATTCTCCCCCTCGATCCGCAGCCGCAGCCCGGTGGCCCGGCTCAGCAGGGAGCCGTCGGGCTCGAGCGGGATGGGCTGATACCGGCCCAGCACCAGACGATGCCCCTGCAGGCGGGGGTGGAGATAGTCCCCCAGAGGATCGAAGAGGATGTACTCTTCGACCCCCAACCGCAAGTAGAGCTCCTTCTTCTTCCCGAGGTCTTCCGACCGGGTGGTGTCCGAGGTGACCTCGATGACGAAGCCCGGAGCGCGCCCTTCCTTCCAGAGCAGATACGTCTTCCGGCGCCCCTTGCGGATCCCCCAGGTCACCAGCACGTCCGGGGAGACCGACTTCCGCGGGTCCCCCTCCACGTAGTACAGGAGGAGGTTGCCGCCCACGTACACGTTCGGCTCCCCGATATAACGGGCTTTCAAGGCGTGAATCAGGTCGGTCATCACGTCACGGTGGAGGTCGCTCTCCGCCATCGGTTTTCCGTCGGATTCCGGATAGTGGATGTGGCGCTGCAAAGGAATCGCGGCCATAAACGATATCCTCTCGGGAGCCGGCACGCAATCCGGCGATAGATCTCGCCGGAGCGTGCTGTTGATGGAGGAAGTGTAGCAGGGAAGATGATGAGGGTTCACCCCTTGACGTCTTAGGGGAATCGATCTACTCTCTCCCCTGGACAGGTTAGGGGAGAGCCCGATGGCCAAGATGGACCTTTTGCAGGGGACGCTCGACGTCCTGATCCTCAAGACCCTGTCGTGGGGGCCGCTCCACGGCTACGCGGTGGTGCGGTGGATCGCCCGGCAGACTGGCGACGCGCTGCGGATCGAGGAGGGGGCGCTCTATCCGGCGCTCCACCGGATGGAGCAGCGGGGGTGGATCGAGGCGGAGTGGGGGATCTCCGAGAACAACCGGCGGGCGAAATTCTACCGGCTCACCGACGAAGGGCGCCGCCAGCTCCACGCCGAGTCGGAATCCTGGCAACGCTATGCCGAGGCCGTGGGCAGGGTGCTCCACGCCGCGAGCGCTTGAGGAGGGGACGACATGGCGAGCTGGCGCCGGGCCTTCCGCCTCCACCTGCGGGGCGGCACGGTCGAGCAGGACGTGGACGACGAGATCGCCTTCCACCTGGAGATGCGGACGCGGGATCTGATCGAGGAGGAGGGGCTGGAGCCGTCGGCCGCCCGTGAGGAGGCCCTCCGCCGCTTCGGCGGGATGGAGGAGGTGCGGCGGCGCTGCCGGGAGATCGGCCGCCAGACGGCGCGGGGGAGGCGGTGGACAGAGGTCTTCTCCGAGCTGCGGCAGGACGCCGTCTTCGCCCTGCGCCAGCTCGGCAAGGCGCCGGTCTTCGCGCTGATCGTGGTGGCCACGCTGGCCCTGGGGATCGGCGCCACCACGGCGATCTTCAGCCTGCTCCACGCGGTGGTGTTGAAGCCGCTGCCGTTCCCCCATCCGGAGCGGATCGTCCAGCTCTGGCGGACCCAGCATGGGGAGGACCGTTCGCTCTCCGCCGCCAGCTTCCTGGGCTTCCGAGAGGCGCACTCCTTCTCTCACCTCGCCGCCTCCTGGACGGCGAGCTTCAACCTGACCGGCGACGGGCCGCCGGAGCGGATCCTGGGCGACCGGGTCTCGGCGGGATATTTCGAGGCGTTCGGCGTCAGGCCGGAGCTGGGGCGGGTCTTCACCGCCGCCGAGGACCGTCCGGGGCGGGACCGCGTGGTGGTGCTCTCCGACCGCCTCTGGCGCGAGCGCTTCGCCGCCGACCCCAAGGTGATCGGCCGCAGCTTCCGGCTCAACGGCGTCCCCTACGAGGTGATCGGCGTGCTGCCGGCCTCCTTCGAGCTGCGCGCGGTCGGTTCCCGGCTCTGGGTGCCGGTCGCCTTCACGCCGGAGCAGGCGTCCAACTTCGGCAACTGCTATCTCCGGGTGACCGGCCGGCTGCGGCCCGGCGTCTCCCAGGCGGCGGCGGAGGCCGAGGTGGCGGCGATCGGCAAGCGGCTGGAGCCGCTCGACCAGCCCTCCCGGAAAGGCCAGGGTACGCGCCTGGAGCCGTTCCGCGACCGCCTGCTGGGCGGGTACCGGAAGCGGTTGCTGATCCTGCTCGGGGCCGTGGGCTGCGTGCTGCTGATCGCCTGCGTCAACGTGGCCAACCTGCTGCTGGCGCGGGGCGGGGTGCGGGCGCGGGAGATCGCCGTGCGCGCCGCCCTGGGGGCCGGCCGGGGTCGGATCGTCCGCCAGCTCCTCACCGAGAGCCTGGTCTTGGGGCTGGCCGGCGGCGCGGCCGGGCTGGGGCTGGCCCATGCCGGCGTCCGTTTCCTCAAGGCGATCAGCCCGGCCGGCGTCCCCCGGCTGGCCACGGCGGGGATCGACGGCACGGCTCTCGTCTTCGCCTTGGGCCTGTCGCTCGCCGCCAGCCTCCTCTTCGGGCTGGTGCCGGCGCTGCGGACCGCCCGGCCGGACCTGCAGAGCATGCTGAAGGAAGGGGGGAGGGCGGTCAGCTCCCCGCGCGACCGGGTGCGGACCGGCCTGCTGGTGGCCGAGGTGGCGCTGGCGCTCATGCTGCTGGTCGGCGCCGGGCTGCTGATCCGCAGTGCCGTCCGCCTCCAGGAGGTCGAGGTCGGCTTCGATCCCTCGGGCCTGCTGACCGCTCAGCTCTCGCTCCCCTTCGCCGATTATCCGGGGCCTGACCGCGCCGTCGGGACCGTGCTGGAGGCGGTCGACCGGGCGGCCCGCATTCCGGGGGTGGCGTCGGCCGCCGCCACCTCGATCCTGCCGCTGTCGCGGAGCAACAACTCCTCCACGCTCGACGTCGAGGGGCTCAACGTGCCGGAGGAGGGGCGCCTGATCGGCAACACTCGGCAGGTCACGCCCGGATATTTCGCCACGCTGCGCATCCCTCTTTTACGAGGCCGGGGCTTCACCGTCCGGGACCGCGCCGGGGCGCCGTACGTGGCGGTCGTCAACCGCAAGCTGGCCCGCCTGGCCTGGGGGAGCGAGGAGGTGCTTGGGCATCGGCTCGCCTACACTCGGGACGAAAAGGGGCCGGTCTGGATGGAGGTCGTGGGCGTGGCGGGGGACATCCGGCAGGGGGACCTCGCGGAGGAGACGCAGCCCGAGGTCTATCTGCCGCTGGAGCAGGCCAACTCCGACCTTCTGGGAGAGCACGAGCTGTCCGTGGCCCTGGTGGTGAGGACGGCCGGCGATCCGGCGGCGGTCGCCGGGGAGGTCCGCCGGGCCGTCCTGGCCGTCGATCCCCGGCTGCCGGTTTTCGATCTGGTGACCATGGAGGAGATCCGCGCCTCCCTGTCGGCGACCACCCGCTTCAACATGCTGCTGCTGACCGCCCTGGGGACGATCGGCCTGCTGCTCGCCGCGGTGGGGATCTACGGGGTGATCGCCTACTTCGTGAGCCAGCGGACGCAGGAGATCGGGGTGCGGATGGCGCTCGGCGCCACCGAGGGGAAGGTGCTCTCGCTGGTGGTATGGCAGGCGATGCGGCCGGTGCTCCTGGGTCTGGTCGTGGGAGTGGCGGGAGCTGCGGCGGCCGGCCGGGCCATCGCCGGCCTGCTCTTCGGAGTGAGCGCGACCGATCCGGCCACCTTCGCCGGGGTGGTCCTGGTCCTGGCCGCGGCGGCGCTGCTGGCGAGCTGGCTGCCGGCGAAGCGGGCGGCGCGGGTGGAGCCCACGCGGGCACTGGCGCCATGAAGGGGTGGTGAAGAAAAGGCCGGGCGGAGAGGCTCCGTCCGGCCCGGAGAGTGGAGGGTCAGTGGACCTCGAGGACCACGACCCTCTTCATGTCGTCCACGCCGACCGAGAGGCGCTCCTCCGCCGGGGTCGGGGGCGCGCCCGCGAAGAGGTCCGACGGGAGCTGGCCCGTGGCCTGGAGAGAGGCCGTGACGGCGGCGGTGTTGACGGTGGGGAACTGGAGACACTCCATGTTCGCCACCTGCTGGATGTCCGCCTCGCGGCGAAGGAGGTCGTTGAAGGTGCGGGCCGGCGCTCCGAAGGCGGGATCGTTGACGGTGATCCCGGTGAGGAACCCCGAGAGGCCCGCCGGCAGGCCGGGGGTCGCGGGATCGACGTGGACGAAGATCGTGCCCGTCTCCCCGGTGTGGCAGCCGTTGCAGGAATTCAACGAGGCGCGGTGGCGTCCCCAGTTGTCCCCCAGGGTCGCCAGCCCCGGCGCGTTCCAGAAGAAGCCCGGGCCGGGAGCCTGGGGGTGGGCGCCCTGGAAGTTGCCGCCGAAGAACAGCGGCACCGCGGGGACCGGCTGGTCCCAGGTCGGCCCGGAGATGGCGGGGACGATGTTCCCCTGGATCCAGTTGGCGAAGAGGGGGGTGTTGTTGAAGCTGTCGTCGGCCGTGTCGGCCGTGGTGGTCTCGTTGATCAGGCTCCAGGGGAACTGCGTGAGCTGGAACTCCCGGAGCTCCCACGGGGCCTGGAGGGCGATCTCGTTGGAGCGGACCTGCCCGATGGCGCTGCCGTTCGGGCGGGCGGGGTTGGCGTTGGCCCGCACGAACTGCTCGGTGAGCAGCTCCAGGCGGCTGTTGTAGGCGGCCGTGCCCGGCACATAGTTGTTGAGGTCGACCCAATTCTGGGCCCAGGCGCGCACGGCCTCGCAGTGGCACTTGGGCACCCGGTACTCGAAGATCACCGAGAACGGCAGGGCCTGGCAGCCGTTGGGGTTGATCACCGGCGCGCCGCCGGGTGGGTAGCCGCCCTGGAGTTGCCAACCGGGCGGGAGGACGAAGCCGAAGATGAATCGCGCCTCGCCGGCGTCGAGGAAGTTGCCGGTGGCATTGCCCGAGTATCCACCGCCGCCCCCGGTGGTCCGCCGCAGGTCGACGCGGGAGACGATGGCCAGCAGCCGCAGGGGCGCCTTGGTGAGGTCGAGCTTGCCGCCGCCGCTCGCCGCCCGCCACTGGTTGATGATCGCCTGCATCTGGAGCCGGCTGGGCACCCCGAACGAGTTGATCGTCTGGTTGGCGGTCCAATTCTGCAGCCAGGTCTCGGCGAAGAATGACGGGTTGATGCCGCTCGCCGGCTGGTTCGCCATCTCGGTGATCAGGTGGTTGAAGGTCCAGACGCCCTACGGGTTGCCGGCGCCGGTGCAGGGGTCGACCGTGCGACTGGGATCGGTCACCACGCCCGGGTCGCGGATCAACAGCACCCGCTCGGCGAACTGGTCGGGAGAGTTGACGCCGCTCGCGATCTTGGCCATCCACTTCGAGGTGGCCACCGTCGTCGCCGGGGTCGCGGACGAGAGCTTGACGACCGCGCGGGAGAGCCGCACGACCCGGCCGGCCTCGAAGCCGGTGTAGTCGAACGCGGTCTGGGTCTGCTGGCCGGTGATGACGCGGCCGCTGAACTGCGGGAGGGGGCCCGCCCCGGCGCTCAGCGCGTTCTGGTCCGCCTGCGACCGCGCTGCGAGGTCCACCTCGTCCACCGAGGCGATGGCGGTGAAGGTGCCGTCGTTCGCGGTGGCGTCCCCCTGCTGGCCGTCGTCCCGCAGGATCACCTGGTGGCCCAGGTCTC
>QHVW01000329.1 GCA_003223675.1 Acidobacteriota bacterium | reverse complement strand
CGGCGGCGCGCCCATGTCGCCCGAGATCGCCCGCAAGGTAGTGGAGCTCTTCCGGCGCAACCCGCCGCCGGTGCCGCTGGAGGAAGCGCTCACCCAGCAGGAGATCCACCTGCTCCGCCTGATCGCCGAGGGTTGCAGCTACCAGGTGGCGGGCGATCAGCTCAAGATCAGCATCAACACGGTGCGCAACTACATCCGCAACATCTACGAAAAGCTCCAGGTCCACACCAAATCCGCGGCCGTGAGCAAGGCCATGCGGGCCGGCCTGCTGCGCCTTTAGAGAGAGCCCGTTGCCGCGAGGAAAATCCAGCAGACCCGCGCGGGTCTGGCTCAGACCTGGCCAG
>QHVW01000330.1 GCA_003223675.1 Acidobacteriota bacterium | reverse complement strand
CGTCCTCACCGGGTCCAGGAGACCAGGGCTCAGGAGGTGTGGCGGCGGCATCGTCCTGAAGAGGAGAGGAATCGGTTTCGCCGGTCTTGCCCATCGCGTCCCATGGTAGCACTCCCGAGATCCAGGAGAGGCCGAATCGTCCAGATTCCCGGCCGCGACTCTCCTGGCTCCCGCTCTCTCCGGATGAAATCCCTGGCCCCCTTTCGAGCTACATCGAGTGCCCGTCGGCCATCTTGGTCAGCTCCACGAACTGCGGGTCCGCGTGGAGGCTGGCGAACATGTAGTCGTCGCGGGCCTCCTGCATCTCCATGGAGCGCACGGCGTCGAAGCGCTCGTAGGTGTAGAAGTGCCGGCGCAGCAGCTCCATGGCCTTCTCGCGGTCCCCCACCTGGGCCCAGATGGCCGCCAGGTTGTAGCTCGCCTCCAAAACATTGTGGTTGGCGGTGGCGATCCTGGCGGCCTCGTCCTTGTGACCGGCGGCGGCGAGGTAGACGGCGGCGAAGATCTGGTTGTAGCGGTCGTTCGGATCGAGCGCCAGGGCCTGCCGCATGAAGCCGGCCGCCTTCTCCGCCTGTTTCTCCCGGCCGGAGTGGATAGTCATCTTGCCCAGGCCGTGCAGGGCGACCGCGCGGGCGATGGGGTCCGCGGGCATGTCCAGCAGGCGCGTGAAGGTGGCCCGCGCCTTCGTCCAGTCGCCGGTCTGGTGGCGATAGAGCTCGCCCAGGTAGCGCAGCGCCGTGGCGTCGGCCGGATCGAGGGCCGCCGCCTTGGCGTAGAGGCGCTCGGCGTCCGGATAGCGCGCCGCGAGCTCGGCCGCGAGGCCCTGCTGGAGGATGGCTTCGACGTCCGCGTGGCGCCCCCGCACGTCCGGATCGGCGAGGCCGTCCGGGCCCAGCAGGCGGAGCTCCGACTCCTGGGTCTTCACCCCCAGCTTGTCCAGCCGCTTGGCCGCCTTGCGGCCGAGGCTCGGGGAGACGCACCGCTGTTGCCACACCTTCTGGTAGTCGGCGATGGCGCCATCGCGGTCGCTGGCCGCCTTCTTGTCGCCGCTGTCGAGCAGGGACGCGAGAGCCTCCTCGCGGTCGTCGAGGGCCTTCGAGAGGAGCTTCTCCACGGCCTTGACGTCACTGGCGGGGGCCCGCCCGAACTCGGCGCCGTCCCCGGTGGCGACCACGACCACGGGGGAGCCGGCGCTGGCCTTGAACGACTCGCGGAGGGGCTGGTTGTCGCTCGGCACGATGGTCATCGACACGCAGCGCTGGCCCGCGAGCGTCAGCGAGCGCGAGGTCTGAAGAGGGGACTTCCGCGCCTCGTCGGGTGAGTCCGGGAACCAGTAGACCGCCAGCGGCGTCTGCGGCCGCGCAACGCCCTGGGACAGCACCTTCCAGGACACCCGGTAGGCCAGGGGCACGTCGCCGCCACCGCCGAGGCCCGGCATCACGCCGCCGTTCCCGCCGCCCCCACCGCCGCCGCAGGTGGCGGACGCCGGCAGAGAGGTGAGCAACAAGGCAACGGCCAACATGAAAACGAGGCGGCGGATGGTCATGGCTTCGGGTCTCCCTGTTCAGATACGGATATCATACCCCGGTGAGTCCCGGGAGACCGGGTGGCCGGTTCAGGGGCGCGTCCGGAGGCTCGCCCCGGGGAAGCTCCCGGCCTCGATCATGTACCCCACGGAGCCATCGGACTCCATCAAAGCCCCATACGCCTCTACCGGCATCGTCGGATCGCGCGGTGACCAGACCGACAGATAGGCCTTGCCATACGCGAGCAGCCGCTGAGTCTCCGCTTCGCTCGTTTCGGAGTAGAGCACCTCGAAAGAGGAGATGTGTTTCGCGCCGTCGGTCACGGCCCGGAAATAGACCACCCCAGGCTCGCCGGACCCGGCTTCCCCGAAGGCGGGAGCAGGGAAGGGCAGAAAGGACCACAGGTCCTCGCAGGGCCCCGGCGGAGCCGCCACGAGGACCTCAGACGTGGGCGTAAAGCTTCCAGCGGCCATCACGGTTGTCATGTGAGACTTCAAGAATTCGGCGAACGCGGCTGAAGATGCACGGACGATTTTGATCGCACGTGGGCGGCGTTGTGGGTGCTCGGCATGAAATCGCACGATGGCCCAACCCTCTGCCGACAGCGGATTCCGGCATCCTGCGATGCCACCACCTCTCCACAGGGCCGGGTCGTTCATCTGGCAATTCCGGCCCAGGCCGGACTCGATGCCCCCACAAGTCCCCCTCAGTTGTGGCGAGCCGGGTGGGGAGATCAAGCAGTCGCCGGTACATTGGGTGTCGTCGCAGGAAGCGCTACAAGCGTCGGCTGCCGCCGGCCGGGGGAGACACCACAATCCAATCAGGCCCAACACCACCCCGGCGAGCTTTCCTGTCAAGAGTCTGGTCATCTCTCGATCCTCCTGGGAACAGGTTGATGATGGATCACCGTGTCCTGTCGTCCTTCAGAAGTGAATCGCCACCCCCGCGACGTACTGCCCGCCGGAAAGGTCGAGATTCCGGCTGTCCCCAAAATCGCTCCCGAGATGGGCGTGCGCCACGGTGTAGCGTCCATCCACCAGGAGCGCGGCGTGCGAGCTCACCGGCATCTCCAGCCCGGCGACGGCGAAGTAGCCGACGGTGAGGAAGAAGGAATCCTGTTTGTCGATGAATCCGGTCGTGCAGTTGCCGTCCTCGTCACAGTCGTCCGTGACGAACGAGCTGCGGTAGGCGCGCAGCTCCCCCATGTAGAAGCCGGCGCCGGCGCCCAGGTAGGGGATCAACCGGTGCTCGGTGCCGGCCGGGTAGAACAGGTAGGCGGCGGCCAGGAAGAAGGTGTCGAGATCCAGGTGGTGCTCGAGGGGGTTGCCGTTTTCGTCGAGCACATAGCGGGCCGGCTCGTTGGCCGAGCTCCAAAAGAAGCCGGCCGAGATCATGAGGGCGTTGTGGCGGTCGAAGTGGCGGATGGAATCGCCGCCGAAGGCGAAGCCGGTGAGCTGGCTGCGGCTGGCCTCGTAATTCTGGAAGTTGTCGTCCCAGAAGTTGCTGCGGGCGTCGGGAACCGACGTGCCGAACCACAGGCGGCCCTCGATGAAACGGGAGGGGTCCTGGGGGATGATGGGCTGCTCCGGATCCTGCGTATCCTGCGCCACGGCCGCCGTCGCGATCGCGAGCATCGCCAGGGCCGGCAACAGGCTTTGGATGAATCGTTTCATGGTGGTCTCCTTTCGGATCGGACCGCGCCGCGACGAGATCGCCGGCGAGCGGGGCCCCATCTGCAATCAGGCTACAGGGCTCCCGCGGGGCCCGGCAGAGCATGAACATGCGTCTCTTCGAGCTCGCGGTCGCCGGGCTCTGCTAGACTGGCTGAAAATTGTGAGGAGGCAGCGTCCTCAGAGCATCGCCCGCAATAGAGCTCCGGGATCATGGATGCGTTGACACTCTTCGGGCTGTTTGCCGTGACGGCGATGCTCGTCTTCTACGCTCTCGAGCACCGCAGCCGGTGGTTCGTCCTGGCATTCGCCGCGAGCTGCCTGTTGGCCTCGGCCTATGGATTCCTGCAAGGGGCCTGGCCCTTCGGATTGGTCGAGGCCGTCTGGTCCGCGGTGGCGGTACGGCGGTGGTGGCTTTTAGGGCGGCGGATCTGGATTCTGGCTCTGCTGGCGGGCGCGCTCGCCCTGGGCCCGGCGCGGGCGGAGCGCCTGCCCATCCGCGTCTACACCGCCAACGACGGCCTGGCGGGCGACGAGATCAACACCATCCTCCAGGATTCCCGCGGCTTCCTGTGGATCGGCACCAACACCGGGCTCAGCCGCTTCGACGGCTCCCGGTTCGTCAGCTACGAGCCGCTGCAGGGCCTGCCCAGCCCGCGCGTCACCGCGCTGCTGGAGACGCCGGACGGCGGCCTCCTGGTGGGCACGACCGGCGGGCTGGCGCGCCTCGATCTCAAGCCGGCCCCGGCGGGCAGGCTCTTCAAGCCGGCACCGGACCCCCCGGCCCGGTCCCCGGAACGCATCTCGGCCCTGCTCGCCGACGGCAGGTCCGTCTGGGGTGGCGGGGATCACGGCGCTGGCTCCCGACGGCGCGGGCGGGCTCTGGATTGGAGCGCAGGGCGGGCTCCTGCACCGCCTCGCCGACGGCCGTTGGAGCGCGCCGCCCGTCCTGCCGTCTCCACGGATGGAGCGGATCACGGCGCTGCTCCTCGATTCCGGTCACCGCCTGTGGATCGCCACCGCCGAGGCGCTCTACGTGCTGGAGCCCGGGAAATTCGAGGCGCCGCGCCGGTTCGACGCGGGCTCAGGATTCGCCGGCGTGCGGCGGCCGGGCGGGATGTTGCAGACCCGCGACGGCAGGATCTGGCTGGCGACCACCGCCGGCCTCAGCGTGCTCGACGGCTCCAGGCTCCGCACCTACACCCGCCGCAACGGGCTGCTGGCGGACGAGCTCGTGGCGCTGGCCGAGGACCGCGACGGCGACCTCTGGGTAGGCACGCGCTCCCACGGCCTGATGCGCCTGGCGCGCGACGGCTTCCTCACCTACGCCGCCGCGGGGGAGACCGAAGGGCCGGACGTCGGCGAGATCTTCGAGGACGGCCGGGGCAGCCTCTACGTCTGGGGCGGCGACCGGTCGCACGCCAAGCTGTTCCATTTCGACGGCGAGCAGCTCCAGGACGTGACGCCGGCCGAGATCGAGCGCTCCGGCCCCTTGAGCCGGGGCCGCCACCAGGTCCTGGCGCCGGACGCGAGCGGCGAGATCTGGCTGGGCAGCGCGGCGGGGCTCTGGCGCTTGCCGAAAGTCGATCAACCCGCCGCCTTGAAGCGGGCCCGGCCGGAGCTCTGGAAAGCCCCGGCGGAGATGGGGGAGATCTCCCGCCTGTTCGCGGATTCGCACGGCCGGCTCTGGGTCTCCTCGCTGGGACCGAAAACCTTTCTTTCGCGCTGGGACCGCGCCACGGGACGCTTCACTCCCGTGGCCGCGGTCGAGCGCCTGGGCCGCGGCGCGCCCTCGGCGGCGAGACCGTCGATCTCTTTCCAATCGGCAGCGGACCGATCAACGATCTCCTCGTCGACGCCCACCGGCGCCTCTGGGTCGCCTCCGCCAACGGCGGCGCCATCCGCCTGGAGGACCTCGACGCTCCCCAGCCGCGATCGGTCGCCTACACCAGCGCGCAGGGGCTGGCGAGCGACCGTGTCCTGTGCATGACGGAAGATCGCCGGGGATTCATCTATCTCGGCCACGGCCGGGGAATCGATCAGCTCGATCCTCAGACGGGCCGCGTCCGCACCCTGACCGCGGCCGATGGGCTGCCGTCGCGGATCGTCAACGTGGCCTTCCGCGCCCACGACGGCAGCCTCTGGCTCGGCACGCCGTCGGGGCCGTCGCGCTATCTGCCGGAGACTCCCCTGCCGCTGCCGCCGCTCGGCCTGCGCGACCTCGCGGGGCTCGAGCTGCCGCCCGAGCGCAACCAGGTGGAGGTCCGCTTCACGGGCATCAGCTTCGCGTACGGCACCGGCCTGCGCTACCAGTACGAGCAGGAGGGCGCCGCCGCAGGATGGAGCGAGCCGCGCGCGGAGCGCTCGGTGCTGCTGGGCAATCTGTCGCCGGGCAGATATCGCTTTCTGTTCCGCGCGGTGACGCCCGACAACGTGGTGAGCCCCGTGCCCGCGTCGCTGTCGTTCACCCTGCTGCCGCCGTACTGGCAGCGCTGGTGGTTCATCCTCCTCGTGGCCGCGGCGGCCGCCGTCGTGGGCTGGACGCTGCACCGGGCCCAGGTGTCGCGCCTGCTGGAGCTCGAGCGCGTGCGCACCCGCATCGCCGCCGACCTGCACGACGACCTCAGCTCCAGCCTGTCGCGCATCTCCATCCTTTCCGAATTGGGCCGGCGCCGCGTGGCCGATCCGCAGGCGCCGGAGGCCACCATCCTCGATCAGATCGGCGAGACCGCACGCGAGCTGATCGAAGCCACCGGCGACATCGTCTGGGCGATCGACACCCGCCGCGGCGATCTCGAAAGCCTGCTGGCCCGCATCCGCCGTTTCGCGGGGGACCTGCTGGAGGCGCGCGGCGTCAGCGTCCAATGCGCCGGCCCGCCCCGGGCCGCCGAGATCCCGCTCCGTCCCGAGATGAAACGCGAGCTGTACCTGGTGCTCAAAGAGGCCGTCCACAACGCGGGCAAGCACGCCAACGCGCAAAAGGTCTGGATCGAAGTGGCGACCACGGGCCGCGATCTGGTGGCCGAGGTGCGGGACGACGGCGTCGGGTTCGACGGTGCCTCCGATGTCTCCGGCAACGGGCACTCCGGCAACGGCCTGCGCAATCTGCGGGAGCGCGCGGCGCGCCTGGGCGGGACCCTCGCGGTGGATTCGGCGCCGGGCCAGGGCACGCGGGTGCGGGTGAGCCTGCGGTTGTGACTCTGCTTTGTGGGTGGGGGAAACCGCCCTGGAAGGGCGGGTATTGAATAGCCTGGGGTTTCAACCCCAGGCGGATGGGCGGCGGGTTTGGGTTTACCGCGGCCGCCACCCCCACCTGGGGTTGAAACCCCAGGCTGGTGAATATCCGCCCCTCCAGGGCGGGCAAAGATGTGTGATCCTGTGGATTGGGCGCATGATCATGTTTGACCCGCCCCCGGGCCGCGACGGAAACTAGACCCATGAACGAGCCAGACCGCATCCGCGTGGTGATCGTCGAAGACGACCGCATCGCTCGCGAGGGCCTCCGCAT
>QHVW01000328.1 GCA_003223675.1 Acidobacteriota bacterium | reverse complement strand
TCCCGGAGCCAGCGTGGTATACATTGACTGTCAGTGACACTCAGGAGTGATCCGATGCCTCAACTCAGCGCCCGATTTACCGCAGAGCTCGTTGAGGAGATCGACCGCGCGGCAAGCCGGTTTCACCGGACCCGGGCCGAGGTCATTCGGCAGGCGGTCGAGTATTACCTCGATGACGTCGAAGACCTCCAACTCGGCCTCGAGCGGCTCCAGGATCCCTCCGATGCCATCTTGGACTGGGAAGACGTGAAGCGTGAGCTTCTCAATCAAGATCAAGGCTAGCGCCGCAAAGTCGCTGAGCCGAATCCCCAAAGCCGAGCGCTCGCGATTGATCCAGGCGATCGATCGCCTGCGGCGCGAACCTCTCGCCGGCGGCACTCTCAAGGGAGAGTTCTCCGGCCTGCGGCGGTTGCGCGTTGGTGATTACCGTATCGTCTACGAAGTATTGCACGAGCAGGTAACCGTGCTCGTCGTCCGCATCGGACACCGGCGCGAAGTCTACCGCTGACGCGTCCCGCTCCTCAGGCCGCATGGATCACCTGATGAGCACGGAGGATCTCGCGGCGGCGGAAGGGGTTCCGGATGGCGTCTTTCTCGACGAGGTCCACCTTCCGGCCCAGCATCTGCTCGAGCTCCTCGCGCATGGCGATGACGTCCCAGAGGCTCCACGGCGCCTCCCGGTCGAAGGTCACCAGCACGTCCACGTCGCTCTTGGGCGTGAGTCCTCCCGCAGGACCGAGCCAAACAGCGCGAGACCCTGAATCCGCCACTTGCGGCAGACAGCTTTCAAGGCGTCGAGAGGTAGACGGATGCGTGAGCTTGGCGGCTGGATGGTCATGGCTCCCTCTCCAGGCTCCCAAGTCTATACCAGTCTGGAAGCAGGGCCCTTGGGCCCCCCTGGGACCGCCGGCGTCCTCGCCGGCCCAACGTCCCCTGGCGAGGTGCCAGGCACCTATCCCCGACCTCTCGGCGCGCCACGACATCCGGCTGCTGGTGGTGCGGACGCTCCTCACCTACCTGGAGCTGGCCGGCTATTTGGAGACCGGCACGCCGATCTACGCCGAGTACGAGCTCCGGCCGTTGGTGCCCTTCGAGGAGATCCTGAATCGCTTCGCGGGAGAGCGGCGCGAGTTTCTGCGCGGCATCTTCGGGCAGGCCCGAAAGGCCAAGATCTGGTCCCACATCGACCTCGAAGCGGCGGCGCGAGCCCTGGGAGCGCCCCGCGACCGCCTGGTGCGGGCCCTCGACTACCTGGCCGAGCAGGGCCTGCTGGAAGTCCGCGCCGCGGGCCTGCGCCACCCGTACCGCTGGCTCCGCCCGCCCGAGGATCTGGACGCCCTGGCGAGCACTCTCCACCAGCGCACCCTCGAAAGGGAGACCCGGGAGATCGCCCGTCTCGACGAGGTGCTGACCCTCGCCGCCCACGACGGCTGCCAGACCGCCTTCCTCGCCGCGCACTTCGGAGAGCAGCTTCCAGGTCCCTGCGGCCACTGCTCCTGGTGCGAGAACGGCGGCCAGCCCGCGAAGCTCTACCCGCCGGCCCCCGTCCACCTGGACGAAGAGAGCCTGCGCCGTGCAACGACCCTGCGCCGGGAGATCCCTGAGCTGGCCCTCCCGCGAGCCCTCGCCCGCTTCCTGACCGGCCTCCCCTCCCCCCGCCTCACCCGCAGCAAGCTCAAATCCCACCCCCTCTTCGGAGCCTTCGCCCACGTCCCCTTCGCGGAGGTGCTGCGGCGGGTGGAGGAGGGGGAGGGTGGCAGGCCTTGACGACGCCTGTGAAGAAGACGGCCTTGACGCCTGGCTCACGCGGGAAGACCCGGGAGGGAGCTTCCTTTCCGGCGCCCCCACCGCTGGCCGGGCTGCCGGGCGACTATGCCGAGGCGCTCGCCGAGATCAAGCAACGCATCCAGCAAGAGCGGCTGCGCGTCATCCTCGCCGCCAATTCGGCGATGGTGCTGTTGTACTGGGACCTCGGCCGGATGATCCTCGACCGCCAGGAACGCGCCGGCTGGGGAGCCAAGGTGATCGACCGCCTCTCCGCCGACCTGCGCGAAGCCTTTGCCGACATGAAGGGCTTTTCGCCGCGGAATCTCAAGTACATGCGGGCCTTCGCGGCCGCATGGCCCGAGCGGGCAATTGTGCAGCAGCTTGCTGCACAAATCCCCTGGTTCCACAACTGCCTCCTGCTGGATCGTGTGACCGATCCCGCCGCGCGGCAATGGTACATCCACCATGTGGTGGAGTATGGATGGTCGCGCAACATCCTCTCTCTGCAGATCGACAGCCGGGCCCACGAACGCCAGGGCCAGGCCCTCACCAACTTCAAGGCCACGCTGCCGCCTCGAGACTCGGACATGGCCGTGCAAGTCTTCAAGGATCCGTACCTCTTCGACTTTCTCGGCACCGCCGATCCACGGCGGGAGCGCGAGGTCGAGCAGGCCCTGGTCGATCACGTCCAACACTTCCTGCTTGAGCTCGGCAGCGGATTCGCGTTCGTCGGCCGGCAGGTCCACCTCGAGCTCGCGGGCCGCGACTACTATCTCGACCTGCTTTTCTATCACCTCAAGCTGCGCTGCTACGTGGTCATCGAGCTGAAGGCAGTCCCCTTCGATCCGGCATTCATCGGCCGGATCAACGTCTATCTCTCCGCGGTGGACGACCTCCTGCGCCATGCCGACGACAAGCCGACCATCGGCCTTCTGCTGTGCCGCTCGAAGGACAGGATCGTCGTCGAGTATGCGCTGCGCGACCTGAAGAAGCCGATCGGTGTTGCCGGCTGGGAGACGAAAATCGTCGAAAAGCTTCCCGAGGACCTCAAAGGCAGCCTGCCCACGGTGCAGGAGCTTGAGGCGGAGCTCAGCCGTGAGGAGGGTGGCTGACGGAGGTGTGATCAGGCAAGCCAGGAGCACCCGACTACCGGAGCTTGCGCCCAACGGGCCCCCTGGGACCGCCGGCGTCCTCGCCGGCCCAACCTCCCGACGGGCAAAGCCGCTGCCACCGCGGTTGCCTTCCCGCTTCCCTACCGATCCGCCTCGGAAGAGAGCAGTATCGAGTGGAGCTGGTG
>QHVW01000327.1 GCA_003223675.1 Acidobacteriota bacterium | reverse complement strand
GGTGTTCCAGCAGGTGGATTACAACTTCGGCGACCTCTTCGCCTGGAAGGACCTGGTCCGGCCGCAGCTCGCGCAGCCGGGCGTCGTCTACCTCGACATCGACGAGCAGCGCAACCGCCTCGTCTTCGGGGTGGAGCGCGCCTATATCGACCGGTTCAACGAGGGGCTCCAGAGCTTCCTGCGGGGCACCCGGGTGCCGCCCGAGGCGGTGATCGTCGAGGTCGCCGATCCCATCCAGCCCCTGGAGCTGCTCACCGACAAGATCCGTCCCGTCCCCGCGGGGGTGCAGATCAGCAGACCTCTCGGCGGCGGCTCCTTCGGCATCTGCACGCTCGGCACCAACGCCCTCCGGGCAGGCGTCAAAGGCTTCGTCACCGCCTCCCACTGCACGGCGGCGCGCAGCGTCGTGGACGGGTCGGCCTTCTCGCAGAGCACGCCCGACGGGAGCAGCCAGATCGGCGTCGAGACCGTCGATCCGCCGTTTTTCACCGGCGGCTCGTGCCCGCCGGGGCGGCAGTGCCGCTTTTCGGACGCGGCGTTCGCCGCCTACGACTCCGCCGCGCTCTCCGCGGGCGCGAAGATCGCCGACCCACTCCTCTGGGGCGTGGGCCTGGGGACCCTGCAGGTCAGCGCGGCCCAGCCACGCCTGTCCGTCACCGGCTTCCTGTTCGGCTCCCCCTCCTCCGGCTCCTTCCTCTTCAAGGTCGGGCGCACCACGGGAGGCACTCTCGGACCGGTGATCCACACCTGCATCGATGGCAACGTCGCGAACAGCACGATCACGATGCTGTGTCAGGACCAGGTTCTGGCCGGCTCGGGCGGCGGAGACAGCGGCTCGCCGGTCTTCTTCAAGGGCAGCACGTCGGCGACCCTGGTCGGCATCCTCTGGGGCGGCTCGGGGGCGACCTACGTCTACAGCCCCTGGATCTTCGTCTTCGCGGAGCTCGGCGGCCTCATTCCCACCGCGCCGTAGGGACGGCCTGGCCTTTCTGCCCATTCAAGACAGATTTCAGACACCTCTCAGGCTCCTCACAGGCCGCCGGCCCCCCGAAAACGCCAGATTCGGGGTGCACGGCGGCAGTCCCGTCGCCGCGTGGAAAGGGAGCTGATGCCATGTCGAGAATGCGTTTTTGGGGCCGATTCCTCTGGATGGCCGCGCTGTTGGCCGCGGTGCCGGCGGCGCGCGCGCAGGAAATGCCGCAGACCTTGGACCAGGAGTACGCCCGGATGGCCGTGAAGGTGCCCGGCTTCGGCGGGCTGTACCTCGACGAGCAGGGCACGACACACGTCTATCTCCAGGACCTCTCGCGGGCCGGCGACATGCAGGGCCTGGGCGATCGCGTGGTGTTCCAGCAGGGGGACTACAATTTCGGCGACCTCTACGCCTGGAAGGACCTGGTGCGGCCGCAGCTCGCGCAGCCGGGCGCCGTCTACCTCGACATCGACGAGCAGCGCAACCGCCTCGTTTTCGGGGTGGAGCGCGCCTCCATCGACCGCTTCAACGAGGGTCTCCAGAGCTTCCTGCGGGGCACCCGGGTGCCGCCCGCGGCGGTGCTCGTCGAGGTCGCCGATCCCATCGAGCCCGTGGAATTTCTCACCGACAAAATCCGTCCCGTCCCCGCGGGGGTGCAGATCAGCAGGCCTCTCGGCGGCGGCGACTTCAGCATTTGCACGCTGGGCACCAACGCCCTGCGGGGATTTGTCAAAGGCTTCATCACCGCCTCGCACTGCACGGCCACGCGCAGCGTCGTGGATGGGACGCACTTCTCACAGAGCACGCCCGACGGGAGCAGCCAGATCGGAGTCGAGACCGTCGATCCCCCGTTCCTCACCGGCGGCTCGTGCCCGCCGGGGCGGGTCTGCCGCTTTTCGGACGCGGCGTTCGCCGCCTACGACTCCGCCGCGCTCTCCGCGGGCGGGAAGATCGCCTTCCCGTTCCTCTGGGGCGTGAGCGTGGGAACCCTCCTGGTCGACCCGGCCGAGCCGCGCATGTCCGTCACCAACGCCCTGCTCAGCGACCCGAGCGTGGGCTCTCTCGTCTTCAAGGTCGGGCGCACCACGGGCGGCACCCTCGGGCCGTTGGTCCAAACCTGCTCCGACTCCAACGTCTCTCTCACCAACATCACGATGCTGTGCCAGAACCGGGTCTTCTCCGGGGTCATCCCCGGAGACAGCGGCTCGCCGGTCTTCCTCCATAAATTCGGCAGCAAGACGGCGACCCTGGCCGGCATCCTCTGGGGGCGTTCGTCGGAGCTCCTCTACATCTACAGCCCCTGGCAATCGGTCTTCGCGGAGCTCGGCGGCCCGATTCCCACCGCGCCGTAGAAACGGCCGTCGAGGCTTGCCGGGCTCCAGGTCGAGGGGACCGGAGCGCGCCGGTCGGATAGACTCTTGTAAATGTCCGACCGGTATCGCTTCGGTCCTTTCGAGCTGGACGCGTCCGAGCACAGCCTCCAGGTGGAAGGGCGGCCCGTGGCGCTGACGAAGCGCGCGTTCGACACGCTGCTCTACCTCGTCCGCCATCCGGGCCGCCTCGTCACCCGGGACGAGCTGATCGCCGCCGTCTGGGGCGATACCATCGTCGAGGAAGGCAATCTCCACTGGACCATCAGCGCGGTCCGCAAGGCCCTCGCGCAGGAGTCGGAAGAGAGCCGGATCGAGACCGTCCGCGGCCTCGGCTACCGCTTCCTGGGGCCGGTCGAGGCCGTGGGCGAGGCGCCGGCGAAGGCCACGCCGGAATCCGCGCTCCCGCATCGCCGTTCCCGCTGGTGGCTGGCCACCGGCCTCGCGGCCCTGCTGATCGCGGGCCTGATCTGGACGCTGGTGGGCTGGCTCGATTCGGCCGTGG
>QHVW01000326.1 GCA_003223675.1 Acidobacteriota bacterium | reverse complement strand
GCGGATCGCGGTCACCCGGAGGGGCCGGGAAAAAGACCTCTTCGCGCTCGCCGACTCGCTGGCCGGCGAGCTCCGCCAGGCGCTGGGAAAACCGGCGGCGCACGAGGCCGAGGCGCGGGACGCCATGCCCGCGTCGCCGGAGGCCCAAAGGCTCTACTCTGAAGGGCTGGAGCTGCTGCAGCGCCGGGACGCGCTGGGCGCCTCTGGACGGCTGGAGGCGGCGGTCGCGGCCGATCCCGCGTTCGCCGGCGGCTGGCTCGCCCTGGCGCGGTCCTACGAGCTCCTGGGCTTTGAGCGCCGGGCCGAGGATGCCGCCCTGAAGGCCGTGCAGGCGTCGAACGGGCTGCCGGAGCGGCAACGGTTGGAAGCCGAGGCCACCTATCTCCGCGTCTCCCGCCGCCGGCCGGAAGCCGCCGACCGCATGCGCCGGGTCTACGAGCTCTCCCGGCATGCGTTCGCGGACGGCCTCACGCTCGGCGAGACCCAGGCCCGGGCCGGACAGAACCGGGAAGCCCTGGCCACCATCGCCGAGATCCGCCGGGAGCATCCGGCGGAGAGCGGCGACGCCCGCCTCGCCATGCTCGAAGCGGACGCTCTCGCCGGCCTGGAGGACTACCGCAACGAGGTCGCCGCCGCCGGCCGCGCCCTCGCCGCCGCCCGGCGCCAGGGAATGGTCCAGGTCGAAGTCCGCGCGTTGCATCACCTGGCGATCGCGCGAATCCGCAGCGGCTCCATCGCCGACTGTCCCGGGGCGCTCGACCAGATCGCGCGGGCGCGCGGCAAGGCCGAGGCCACGGGCGACCGCTTCCTGCTCGCCGGCGTGCTGCAGGACCTCGGCGCCGCCCTCAACGACTGCGAGCAACGCGCCCGCTCCGAGCAGGCCGACCGCGAGGCCATCGCTCTCTACCGGGAGATCGGAGCCCTGGGGAAGCTCGCCCCGCTGCTCTACAACCTTGGCAGCCTCCGGCTTAACGAGGGCGACCTGCTGGGCGCCGATCGCCTGATGCGGGAGGCCTTCGAGACCTGCGAGGTGTACGGCACCCTCTGCCGCGAGCGCCTCCTACTCCCGGTCGGAGCCAACCGGCTCCACCGCGGCGAGCTGGCCGAGGCACGCCGGATGATCGAAGAGAGCCTTCAGCGCAACCTCCAGAGTGGCAACCGCAACCGGGCCGCCGAGGCGCGGAGCTTCCTGCCCGACATCGCCTTCTGGAGCGGCGATGCGGCGCAGGCGGTCGAGCACGCGCGCCAGGTCCTGGCCTTGCGGCAGGAGATCGGGAGCCCTCGCGGCGTGGCCTGGGCCCATTCCGACCTCGCTTTGTGGCTGGCCGAGGCCGGGCGCGGCGCCGAGGCGCTGGAGCACGGACGCCAGGCGGTCGCTCGCGCCGCCAAGCAGGGCGAGATCTCCCTCC
>QHVW01000325.1 GCA_003223675.1 Acidobacteriota bacterium | reverse complement strand
GTTCCGCCCGCGGTGATCAACGCGGTGCTCGACGCCCTGGCCCCGCTCGGCGTCACGGACATCAGCATGCCGGCGACCCCGGAGAAGGTCTGGCGGGCGATCCGCGCGGCGGGAGGTGTGGCATGAGGAATTTCGAGTTTCACCGTCCCCAGTCGGTCGCCGACGCGGTCGCTCTGCTGAAGGCCAACGAGGCGGCCAAGCTCCTCGCCGGAGGGCAGAGCCTGCTCCCGGTGATGAAGCTCGACCTGGCGCAGCCGTCGGACCTGGTGTCGCTCGCCGGGCTCCCCGGTCTCAGGGAGATCCGCTCCGAGGGCAACGACCTGGTGATCGGCGCGCTCGTCACCCACGACGAGGTCAGCACGTCGGACGAGGTGCGCAAGCGCATTCCGGCGCTGGCCGGCCTTGCCGCTGGGATCGGCGACGCGCAGGTCCGCAACCGCGGGACGATCGGCGGCTCGATCGCGCACGCCGATCCGGCCGCCGACTATCCCGCGGCGGTGCTGGCCCTGAACGCGACCCTCGTCACCGACCGCCGGCAGATCGCGGCCGACGGCCTCGAAGTACGCCGTGGTGGGCGTCATGGTGGCGAAGATATCGGTGGCGAAGACCGGCGGCGGGGTGCGCGTCGCGGTGACGGGGGCCGGCTCCAAGGCGTTCCGGGTGCCGGCGCTGGAGTCGGCGCTCACCGGCAATTTCTCGCCCGACGCCGTCGCTTCCGGGGCCGTCGATCCCGGGAGCCTGCGTTCGGGCGGGGAGGCGAGCCCGGAGTACCGGGCCCATCTCGTGACGGTGATGGCCAGGCGCGCCGTCCAGGCTTGCAAGTAAGTTGGTGGGCCTGCCGCGCAACGTCGAGGAGACCCGGGGGCTGCTCGCGTCGGGACGCTACGTCGCCGACGCGAGCCTCGCCACCGCGGTCTTCCTCGCGCTCAAGCTGGGCCGTCCGCTCCTGCTGGCCCTGGAGCCGGACCCGGCCGGGCCGCCCGTCCTTCTGATCGACGAGATCGACCGCACCGACGAGCCGTTCGAGGCTTTCTTGCTGGAGATCCTGAGCGATTTCCAGGTGACCATCCCCGAGATGGGCACGGTGTGCGCGCCGGAGCCGCCCATCGTCGTGCTCACCTCCAACCGCACCCGCGAGGTCCACGACGCCCTCAAACGGCGCTGCCTCTACCACTGGATCGGTTATCCCGACGCCGCCCGTGAGCTCGAGATCCTCCGCCTGCGCGCCCCGGAGCTGGCCGAATCGCTGGCCGGGCAGATCGTGCGCTTCGTACAGCAACTGCGCACGGCCGACCTGTTCAAGCTGCCGGGCGTGGCCGAGACGATCGACTGGGGGCGCGCCCTCCTCGCCCTGGATCAGGTCGCCCTGGATGCCGCGACCGTGAATTCGACCCTGGGCGTGCTCCTCAAATACCAGGACGACATCGAGAAGATGGCGGGCGCGCAGGTGAGCGCGATGCTGGCTGAGAAGCCGTAAGAAGAGATCAAGAGTGAAGCTGATCGATCGATATCCTCATTGGGTTGAATGGAGTGAGGAGGATGAGACCTATGTTGGGAAGTGTCCCGATCTGATCACAGGGATCCATGGGAACGACCCGGTGAAGCTGTATAAGGATCTTCATGAGGTCGTCGAGGATGTGATCCGTCACTTTGAGGCTGAGGGACGAGCCCTTCCTGCTCCCCAACCGGCTCCGTAATGACCTCCAAGCTGGCCGACAACGTCGTCCACTTCACCCGCCTCCTGCGCGGCGCCGGCCTCCGCCTCGGCCCGGCGAGCGCTCTCGACGCCCTCGCCGCCGCTTCGGCTGTGGACGTGCTCCATCGCGAGGAATTCTACTGGGCCCTCCATTCGGTCCTGGTCCGGCGTCCGGAGGATTTCGACCTCTTCGATCAGGCGTTCCGGCTGTTCTGGCGCGATCCGTTCGGAATCGAGGCGGCCCTGGCGCAGATGCTGCCGCACGTGCGCATGCCCGCCGCCTCCATGGTCTCCCGCCGGATCGCCGAGGCTTGGCACCCGCCGGCTCCCATGGGGAAGGCGCCGCCGGAGAAGGTCGAATTCGACGCCGCGCTCACCTTCTCGGCCGACGAGGTCCTGCGCACGCGCGACTTCGACCAGATGAGCGCCGAGGAGCTCGAGCGAGCCCGGCGGATCGTCGCTCGCATGGTGGTGGCGCTCCGGCCGGTGCGGACCCGGCGATTCGCCGCCGATCCCCACGGCGACCGGATCGACCTCGCGCGTACCGTGCGGGAGAGCCGCAAGACCTTCGGCGACCTGGCGCCGCTGCGCTTCCGCTCCCGGGTCCTCCTGCCGCCGCCGGTCGTGGTCCTCTGCGACATCTCGGGATCGATGGGGCGCTACTCGGAGATGCTGCTGCATTTCGTGCACGCCCTCTTGAGCGTCCGCACCCGCGTCCACGCCTTCCTGTTCGCCACCCGGCTGACCAACGTGACGCGCATCCTCCGCCGCCGCGACGTGGACGAGGCGCTGGCCCGCTGCGGCCGGGAGGTGCAGGACTGGGCAGGGGGGACCCGCCTGCGGGCCTGCCTGCACGACTTCAATCGCGTCTGGTCGCGGCGCGTCCTGGGACAGGGGGCCGTGGTGCTGCTGGTCACCGACGGCCTCGACCGCGACCCCGAGCCGGGCCTCGCCGCCGAGGCCGGCCGCCTCCACCGCTCCTGCCGAAGGCTGATCTGGCTCAACCCCCTCCTGTGCTGGGAGGGGTTCCAGCCCCGCGCGCAGGGGGTGAAAGCGCTCCTCCCCAACGTCGACGAGCACCGGCCCGTCCACAACCTGGAGAGCCTGGAGGCGCTGGGGCGGGCGCTGGGGGCGTGGGGGGAGGGCAGGCCGTCCTGAACGGCCGTCAGGAGACGAAGGGGATTCAGGAACCGTACGCCCTCGACCTCTCGATCGTGCTGAAAGTCCTCAGTGTAGTCGATCGTGCTGAAAGTCCTCAGTGTAGATCGTCGAGAGCCGATGGTGGCGAGCGGCGGCCGAAAGAACGAGGTCATCCTTCAGGGTGACCTCCTCGATCAGACGAAGAGCCTTCGCGCGCTTATCCGGATCGGCACGATCGAAGGCGTAGACGAAGATGTTGGAGTCGATCAGGACCCTGCTCACGCTTTGGGATCCCGTTCGTAGATCTCCTCCCGCGTCGGGTAGGGAGGACCGCCGAGGTCGATCCCTTCCCGCATCCGGTTGAGCATGCGCTTGCGGGCCTCTTCTCGTTCTCGGGACGGCTCAGAGGGGAGCGGAGGAAGGAAGGTGACGATCACCCGCGCCCTTTGCAGGCCCTCGGGCCGTTCCAAGAGCTCGATCTCTCCGTCTTCGTAGATTCCTTCAACTGCAGTGAGCACTTTGGCTGCCTCTGTGTTCGCTCTCACGCTCCGCTCCTATTCTACGCTTCTTCCCGTTCGTCCCGATCCCTTGGCCCTGACCAAGCTCATATACCCAGTATGGAGAATATGATAGCGGAGATCGGTTACGGATTCAACCCCGGTCAGAGGGCGGCATGGAGGCCGGGCTCTCCGAGTCTCCGGGGGGAGTCGGCCGTTTTTGCAGCAGGGTGACGCACTTTTTACCTGGAAGGCATTGCAGGGACCCTCAAAAAGTCCTATGATCGAGCTAGGTTATAGAGTTCGTGGTCCCGTAGCAAACCGTAAAGGGAGGTCCGTACCAATGAAGAAGGTGCTCGTCTATGGGGCGCTCTGCGCGCTCACCCTGGCCATTCCGGCCGCCGCCGAAAAAGTCTATGTACCGGTCCTGGGAGCCACCAAGCTGTGGGTCGCCGACGATCGTCTCGAGGTGCCGGCGTTCACGGAGGAAGAGACCTACCAGGCCGGCCTCGAGGTCCCCCTGGCCGACCTGCCGCGCCCGCGGGAGATGAACTCGCTGGTGGTCGGCGCCGCCAATCTGTCGGAACAGACCGCCTCCTGCCAAGCCACCCTCTCGCGGCCTGACGGCAGCCGCCTGGGCGAGGTCCAGTTCGACGTCGCGCCGATGTCGCTGGCCAGCCGGGATGCGCTGGGCGCGGTCAACCGCGCCCGCGTTGGCGCGGTCACCGTCACCTGCGACCAGAGCTTCTACCCCCTGGCCGTCGCGTCGGAGGGGAGCGGCAAGGCTCCCATCATCGCCAAGGGGATCGGACCCAACGCCCCCTGCACCTTCTTCCTGACGGCTCTGAAGCAGCCCAACGGCCACTTCGCCACCGGGCAGCAGGGCGTCTTCCACGAGGCGACCAAGGCGAACCCCAAGGGCATTGTCTGCCTCCGGTCCACTCAGAACCTCAACATCGCCAAAGCGGTGTACGAATGGGACGTCTATGTCGGGCCCTGGAGCTCCCGGGACAAGTCGGGCATCCACAATCTGGGCTACTTCTTCCTCGACCGCTACCGCAGCGGCGTGATCGGCAACGTCAACGCGCTCGGCCCCAACAAGAGTCAGCTCAAGATCATGCAGAACATCAGCATGGCGCCGGGCACCAACACCAATGCCAAAGCCGGCTACCTGATGATCACGGGGCAGACGTACCATGTGATCTACACCTACGACGCCTCCAACAAGCAGGCCACCATGCAGTTGCAGCTCGCCGGCCAGACGGTCGCGAATTTCAGCGTGAATGCCCAGCCCGGGAACAACCAGACGCTGATCTTCCGCCAGTTCGGCACGGGAAACCTCGCCGGCCTCATCTCGAGCAACGAGTTCGGCAACTACCTCAACCAGCACCATCCGGAAGAGGCGACCATCGGCTGGAAGTACATGAATTTCAAGCTGGACATGACTCCGAAGTAAGAGCGCTCCGGCGCTGACGATGCGAGGCCGCGGCTGGTGCCAGCCGCGGCCTTCGTCTTTTTATTCGGCGGATTTTATTCGGTGAATTTTATTCGGCGAATAACGAGAACCGCTCCCGCCGGGGGACCAGGGGGACGAAGCGGTTGATCCGGGTGAAGAGGCTCAGCAGGGCGAAGCGCCAGCGCAGGGCGAAAGGCGGGCGCGGGAAGACCCAGCCGGAGAGGATCGCCATCGCGGCGCGGTGCACCTGGAGCGGCCCCTGGCCGTTGAGGAAGAGCTCGCGGAACGAGTGGTCGTAGTACATCTCGACCAGGCGGAAGAACGTCGACGAGCTCCCCATGACGAAACGGATATAGCGCCGCCGTAGGGACTCCAGATCCTCTCCCCGTTGCACGGCGGCGATGATCGCCCGCCCCGCCTCGGCGCCGCTCATCATCCCCATGCAGACCCCCGTGGAGAAGATCGGATCGATGAAAGTGGCGGCGTCGCCGGCCAGGAAGTAGCCGGGGCCGGCGTAGGGGGCGCAGCGGTAGCTGAAGTCGGCCAGCACGTGGGTCTCGGTGGGGAAGTTCGCGCCGGCGGTGCGCTGGCGGACCTCCGGACAGCGGGAGATCCCCCAGGCGAGCATCTGGTCCGCCGGAAGCCCCACCTTGCGCGCCACGTGCTCGTGCATGACCAGGCCGATGCTGGTGCGGGTCTCGTCGAGGGGGATCATCCAGAACCACCCCTCCTCACAGACCACGATCACGATGTACCCCCCCTCGACCCCTGGCCGGCGCCAGACGTTCTCGAAGTGCCCGAAGTAGGCGATCTTCTTCAGGTGGGGGAGGACGCTGCGGATCTTCAGATGCTTGCCGAGCAGGGTCGACTGGCCGCTCGCGTCGACCAGGAAGCGGGCGGCGACGTTCCCCTCGTCCGTGGCCACCTCGACGTTGCCGTCCTCCAGGCGCAGGATCTTGCGGACGGCGACACCCTCGCGGATCTCCGCGCCGGCCTGTCGCGCGGTCTCGAGCAGCCGGGTGTCGAAGGGGGCGCGCTCGAGGTTGTACGACATCGTCTCGGAGCCGAGCAGGCTCATGGTGAAGGGGAAGAGGGAGGGCTCGCCGCCGCTCCCGAGGATGAACTCCGCCCCATACTTGTCCACCTTGGGGACCCCTTCGAGCACGTCCAGGAGGCCGAGCTCGCGGAACAGGGCGAAGTTGCGGGGCAGCAGCGATTCGCCGATATGGAAGCGCGGGAACGGCGTCCGTTCCAGGAGCCGCACCCGCAGGCCCGCGCGGGCCATGACCAGGGCGGCCGTCGAGCCGGCGGGACCCCCGCCGATGATGAGAGCGTCGTAGAGGTTCGAATCCGGGCTCATGGCGGGGGGATTGTATCGTGCCGGGACGGTTTTCAAAATCAAGGGCCGGTGTGGGCCTGCGCTATAGTAGATCCATGGCCCAGCCCACCCAGCCGGAATCCGAAGATCCCGAGCCCTCGCCAGACCCTCTCCTGCCGGAGGAGTCTCCCGACGGTGTCGATCTCACGCTGATCCGCTGGACCCTCAGCTTGACGCCGCTCCAACGGATCGAGCTTCTGCAGGATTGGGTGGATGGGCTTGCGGAGCTCCGGCGTGGGCGAGTCGCCGAGCGTTAGGTTCCTCGGGCTCCTCCGGGTTCTGCTGCGGCATGGAGTCGATTTTTTCGTCGTAGGTGGAGTCGCTGCACAGCTTGAGGGCGCGCCCATCCTGACGTTCGATCTGGATATCCTGTACGACAAAGCTCCCGAGAATCTCGACCGTCTTCTTGCGGCGCTGCGGGAGCTCAAGGCCCGTTA
>QHVW01000324.1 GCA_003223675.1 Acidobacteriota bacterium | reverse complement strand
CGGCGTCCAGGCCGGCCACGCAGGCGCGGGCGCAGGCCTGGAGCTCGGCGTAGGCCTTTTTCAGAACTTTGGCGGCCGCGTCGTCCGGGAGGTCGAACATCGCGGGATCGGAGACCATGGCCGAGGTCGCCGTCAGCAGATCCTGGCAGGCGGGGGTGACCTGCTCCAGGGAGCCCCGCCGGAGGCTCATGTAACTGGCGAGGGCCGTGCGCACCGGTCCGACCTTCCCCGTGTAGCCGGCGTACCAGACCCGCATCGACTGCGCCCGCTTCTCCGGCGACAGGTTCCGCTTTGCCTCCTCCGCGGGCGCCAGGCCGACCTTCCCGAGTATGGGCTCCTTGCCCTCCTCGCGCTGCCGCCAGCGGACGACGGCGGCGTCGTGCTGGGCCTGCTGCTCCTGCTGATATTGCTGCGTGGCCTCCCACTCCTTGCGCTGGCGCCTCAGCTCCTCGGGAGGCAGCGGTTTCATGGCGGAGCTGCCCGTGGAGCGGTCGGTGCCGGCGCGGGCCTCGTCCAGGAGCGGGTTGTATTTGTTGGCGGCGAACTGGGCGTCGGTCGCGGTGACGGTGTAGAGCGCCTGGAGCTTGGCCTCGGCCTTGTCGTAGTCGTGGACCGCGTAGTCGAGGCCCTCCTGGTAGTTGAGCCGCCCGAGCCGGGGATTCCGGGCGCGCCCGCAGACCTGCTCCTCGCTGGCGGACAGGGACTGGACGGCCTGGGCGATCTCCGGCGGGGCCTCGTCCTTCACCTTCGGCAGGAGGTCGCGGAGCAGCCCGGTGGCGCGGTCCGCGGCGGCGAGCTCCGGCGCCGCCTCGTCGCTCAGGTACTTTTCCAGGAGGTCGGAAGGCGCGGTGGACGAAGTATCGTCCTGCGCGGCCAAGGTGCCGCCATTGTTGGCGGCTTCCATCGCCTCCTCGCGCGAGCGCTTCTGCTGCTCCTCGGCGCTGCGCATCCGTTCGACTCCGGTCTTCGCGACCTTGACGCAGATCTCCTTGGTCTGCTGGATCAGGGTGATGGCTTCCGGCGTCGCGGTCAGCATGGGAGCCGGCTTCGGTTTCTGCACGAGATCGCAGCCGAGCGCGGCAAGGCAGGTCAGCAGGAGCAGGGCGGTCCTCTTCATCGCGTCGTCCCTCATGGCCACGAGGATCGCCGTCGCTCTCCCCGGGCTTCAATCCTTCGAAATGGACTGGGTGCCATAACCATATACTGTTGTCCGTTCCCTGGGAAGTATTTCGTGCGGCCGGCCGGAATCCGGTCAGCATTTGCGAGGAGGCTTTACGCCGATGAATCGATCCGTTGCCCTCTCTTGGGGCTCTTGGGGCCTGGGGCTGGCCCTCCTCCTGGCCCTGCCCCGGCTCGGTCTGGCCGCGCCGGAAGCCGCGCCGGAAGCTCCCCGCCCATTGAGCGAGGCCGAGCGGCAGGTGGCGGTGCTCGCCGCGGAGTATCTCGACCGCGGCCCCGCCGCCTGGTGGGACCGCCTCGCGAGCCGGTCGCCGCTGCGGAAGCTGGGCCGGGAGGCCGCGCTGGCGGAGATCGAGGTGCGGGCGGGCTCGCCGGCCGGCGCGGACTGGGAGATCGAGGCCTCTCCCGAGGGGATCTCCAGCCATGGGGCCGTGCTCCTGCTCAGCTTCCCGTCGGGGGTGGACGACTCTCTGGTGCTCGGCCTGGTGCAGGAGAACGGCGCCTGGAAGATCGATTCCCTGCGGATCTCCGCCGAGCCGGTGGGGGCGAAGAGCCCGGCCGAGGAGGAGAAGCCCGCCGCCTCGTCCACGGCGGCGCCGCTGCGGATCGGCGGTCTGTCTCTCACGCTCCCGGTCTGGCTGCTCGTCGTGGCCGGTGTGGCCGGCGCCCTGCTCCTCTACGTCGCCCTGCTGAACCGGGACCGGCGGGCCCTCTCCTGGTCCCTGGGGAGCGCCGGCGGCGTGGTCCTGGCGGCGGTGTTGGCGGCCGCGATCCTCCCCCGGGTGCTGCCGGCGCCGAAGGGTCCGGCGGCGGCCGGCGAGCCGGAGATGACCGAGCTGCGCTCGCTGCTGCCGCTGCGCCGCGCCCTCACGGCTGCCGAGGGCGCCGTGCCGGCCACGGCGCCGCCGGAGACCCGCGCCGGCGGCGTGGCCGGCCAGGTGGCGCGGCTCTGGTGGGCCCAGAACCTCCTGGGCGGCATGGACCTGCGCGGCGCCGACGAGCTGCTGAAGGAATTCCCCTCGCCGGGCCGGATCCCCCTGGCGGAGCTGCTGCGGGCCCGCGCCGCGTTCCTGCGGCTGGAGGAGCTGCCCACGGCGGTGGCGTATCAACGGGCGACGTCGGTCGGCGTCGCCCATGAGACGGTGCTCCTGGAAGCCGCCCAGGCCTTCCTGCTGCTGGGTTTCCGCGCGCACGCCAAGGAGCTCCTGCACCAGCTCGGCGACCTCGGCGCCCGCCAGGCCGCGGCCTGGTACTACCTGGCGGAGATCGCCGTGCTGGACGACCAGCGGCCCCAAGCGCGGGACTACTTCCACACCGCCTGGCGGCTGCAGCCGGTGCCGCGCGCCGAGATCTTCGACGAGCCTCTGCTGGCGGCGCTGCTGGAGGACCTGCAGATCCGCCAGCTCCTCCACCTCGCCGACGCGGAGGAGCCGGCGGTCGCGCGCGGCGAGAGCGAGCTGCGGGTGCCCGGCGGCTGCGCCCTCGCGCCGGCGGGCACGCCGGTCGACACCGCGGGAGCCTGGGACCGCGAGCGCGCGGAGGGCCTGCTGGCGCGCCTGCCCGCTCTGCTCAAGGCCGTGCGCTCGCCCGGAGCCCTCGCCCAGCCCGGGTTGCGCAAGCGGACGGAGGACGCCGCCGAAGCCCTGGCGAAGCGCCGGCGGTGGGCGGATCTGGTGGCCCTCACCGACTCCCTCACGGCGGAGCCCGGGAGCCTGCCGCCCGACCTCGTGCGGCTGCGCGCCGTGGCCCTGCGGCGCTCCGGCCGCGACGCCGAGGCGCGCGATCTGCTGATCCTGCTGGCCAAGGGGAACAACGCCGAGCGGCGGACCGATCCGTCGGTGCTCTACGAGCTGGCCAACCTGCTCGCCGCGGAGGGGAATTTCGACACCGCCCTGAAGCTGGTGGCCAAGGCCGACTCGCAGCTCCCCTTCGAGGCGAGCGGCAACCGGCTGCGCCAGCTCCAGATGGAGAAGCGCCTCTCGGCGTCGTCGGAGGTCTTCCACAGCCCGCACTTCGCGGTCCGCTATCCGCCCGTGCGCGGCGAGAAATTCGCCCGCGAGGCGGCGCGCATCCTGGAGGCCGAGCGCCAGCGCCTCCAGGCCTGGATCCCGCTCGCCTCGTCGCGGATGGTCGAGGTCCACCTGCTGCCGTTCGACGAGTTCCGGGTCGGCTACTCGCCGGACATGGACGTGCTCGGCCTCTACGACGGCAAGATCCGGGTGCCGCTCGGCGACGTGGAGAAGTTCAATCCGTTCGTGGTCAGCCTGCTCACGCACGAGCTGGCGCACGCGATGATCACCGAGACGACGGCCGACCAGGCGCCGCGCTGGTTCCAGGAGGGGCTGGCCCAGCACCTGGAGATGGTGGACGACAGCGTCAATCCCATGGCCGGCTATCGCGACAAGGAGAACCTCCTGGGCTTCCCGCTGATCGAGCCCGCCATCGGCAGCCTCTCGCCGCCGCTCGTCGCCCTCGGCTACGACGAGTCCGCCTGGACGTTCCACTACGTGGAGCGGCGCTATGGCGTGGCCGGCATCCGGCGCATGCTGGAGGCCTTCCGCGCCGGCAAGACCAGCGACGAGGTGATCGCCACCGCCCTCGGCGTCCCCGTGGCCCGCTTCAACCAGGAGCTACTGGACTGGGCCACGAGCCAGGCTCCCTCCGTATGGAAGGTGCCGGTCGTGCGGTACGACGAGGAGAAGAAGCCCTGAAACCCTACGCCGCGCGCCGGCGGGCTCCTCCCGCGGAAATGAAGGGCGAGGCTCGCATTCCCAGCCAACGAGCACCCTGCTAATTAGAGGAAGTACTTTACTAGGAAAGCACTCCGGACGGAATCGCTGAACGGGGCTTGTGGCGCAGGGGGGCCCGGATCTCCCCTGCATGGATCTTCCCGTGGCGTATGACGAGGGAGCCCATCCCTCTTTTTTCATGGAGGAGGTCTTATGAAGCTGAGTCGTCGGGATCTGCTTAGGCTGGGGGCGATCACCGGGGCGGGAGCCCTGCTCCTCCCCAGGAAATTCGCCTTCGCGCAAAGCTCGCCCACCCTTGCGCGGTTCGTCGATCCGTTGCCCATCCCGCCGGTGATCACGCCCGGCTTCGGCACGGTCGACATCCACATGACGCAGCTCAAGCAGAAGCTGCACCGCGACCTGCCGCCCACGACGCTCTGGGGCTACAACGGGATCTATCCCGGCCCCACCTTCGAGACGCGCACGGGCCGGCCGATCTCGGTGCAGTGGCTGAACGATCTGCCCAGCCACCACTTCCTGCCCATCGACCACACCATCCACGGCGCCGAGTCGACCGTGCCCGACGTGCGCACCGTCGTCCACCTGCACGGGGCCAAGGTCTTCGGCGACAGCGACGGCTACCCGGAGGCCTGGTTCACCAACGGCTTCGGGCAGACCGGGCCGTTCTTCTCCAACCGCGTCTACCACTATCCGAACGATCAGGACGCGATGATGCTCTGGTATCACGACCACGCCCTGGGCATCACCCGCCTGAACATGATCGCCGGGCTGGCGGGCATGTATTTCGTTCGCGATTCGGTGGAGGACTCGCTGCCCATCCCCAAGGGCAGGTACGAGGTCCCGCTGATGATCCAGGACCGCCTGTTCAACCCCGACGGCTCCCTGCTCTATCCGGTGCAGGACCCCGGGGTGACCCCGCCGATCCCGCCGGTCTGGATCCCCGAGTTCTTCGGCGACACCGCCCTGGTCAACGGCAAGGCCTTCCCATACCTGGAGGTCGAGCCGCGCAAGTATCGCTTCCGCATCCTCAACGCCTGCAACGCGCGCTTCCTGCACATGACGCTGGTCAACAGCCGCGACTCGCACGAGACGCTGAATTTCTACCAGATCGGCGCCGACCAGGGCTTCCTGCCCAGGCCGGTCACCCTGGGGGACCTGCTGATGGGGCCGGCGGAGCGCTACGACATCGTGATCGATTTCACCGGCAAGGCCGGCAAGTCGTTCACGCTGATGAACGACGGCCCTTCGCCCTTCCCGGGCGGCGGCGGGCCGGACCTGCCGCAGATCATGCAGTTCCGCGTCACGCGCCCGCTCTCGCAGCCCGATCACGCGCTGCCGTCCACCCTCGCCTCGGTGCCGCTGCTCGATCCGAATCACGCCCGGCAGACGCGGCAGCTCCTGCTCTCCGAGGACGACGATCCCACCACGGGCGATCCCATCGAAGGGATGCTCGGCACCGTGGCCGCGGGACCGCTGCACTGGAGCACGCCGATCACCGAGGACCCGCATGTCAACTCGACGGAGGTCTGGGAGCTCTACAACGTCACCACCGACGGCCATCCGATCCACGTCCACCTGGTCCGTTTCCAGGTGCTCAACCGCCAGAAATTCGATCTCAACCTGTTCCAGTCCACGGGGAAGATCAAATTCATCGCGCCGCCCGAGGCGCCGGGGGCCAACGAGCGGCCGGCGTGGAAGGACGTGGTCAAGGCGTTCCCGGGCGATCCCGACAACGGCGTGGGCCTGGTCACGCGCATCATCCAGAAGTTCGAGCTCCCCAACAACGCCTCGGCGACGCCGCAGGGAGTGCCGCCGTACGTCTGGCACTGCCACATCCTCGAGCACGAAGACAACGACATGATGCGGCCTTATAACGTCATACCCTGAGGAGAGCCGAATGACTCCGCGCCTTGTGATCCGTATCTCGATGTTGCTGCTGCTCGCGCTCTCCGTGGTGGCCGGCGCGCAGGAGCCCGCCACCGGCCACATGATGCACGGCAGCGGTGGAGCGCCCGGCGGCCATATGGCCGGGATCCCCCAGGCCGCGGCGGCGGACGTCGCCTCGCCGGAAGCCATCGTCAACGCCTACTACGAGGCGCTGTCGGGGCCGGCCGGCAAGAAGCGCGACTGGAACCGCTTCCTCTCCCTCTTCTTCCCCGGCGCGCGGCTGCTGCCG
>QHVW01000323.1 GCA_003223675.1 Acidobacteriota bacterium | reverse complement strand
TTTAAAAAGAAAAACCGGAGTTAGAAGGCCGGCGGGACGCCGGCGGTCCCAGGGGTCGCTTCGCTCCTACGGTCCGGTTACGTTCCCGGTGACCACCAACGAGAACGGCTGCGGCCCGTTCGGCACGTTGAACGGACGCACGGTCACCGTGTAGGTGCCGGCGGCGGGGGTGGCGAGGAGGACCTGCTCCAGGGTGTTCTTGCGGTCGGCGGTGCCGCCGGTTCCACCGCTGCGATGGCGGTCTCGGCGTCGCCCAGGGCCGAGATCACCATCAGGCGGGGCCGCATTCACCATCTCGAGAGGGAGATGCTGTGCTATGGCATCGGACATCCATGGCTCGTCACTTCCCCGCCGCGGACCGCCTGCCACCCAGGAGGTCTATGATCTTGGTGACCGTCGGCAAGCCCGCCGTCAGTCCCGTGACCAGGGCCAGGGTGCTGTCGAGCAGCTCCTGCTGGGTGGCGAAGAAGAAGACGAGGCTCGCCGAGAGCACGGCGAGGAACGGCCATTGGAAGCGATCCCAGGCGCTCGGCGAAACGCTCTGCTCGAAGCCCACGACCTGACTCCGGCAGAGAGGAGAGCAGGCGAACCGCCGGAAGCTCTCGTTCAGCAGACAGAGGCTCGGACCGCGGCGGATCAGTCCGCGTGCCATCAACCGGCGGATCACCCGGCGGTTCTTCTCGTTTACCAGCCCCTCTTGGGCGAGGTGCTGGAGGACGACTCTTTCATCCTGGGAACAGCTCTCCCACACCGTGCGGTAGTAGCCTTCGGCCCGCTCGCCGAGCTCCTCCAGCAACTGCTGGCGATCCATCCGCTCCCGGAGAGCGTCCAGGCCTCTGGCGATCTGTTGGAGGAAGGGGATGCTGCCGCCCTCTTCCCGCAGCACCGGGGAATGGACGTCAGTGCCCTCTACGGCCTCGGAGACCGGCGGACGCGAGCGCAGGAACGGCTTCAGGATGTCCCGCCAGAATGAGCTGTCGTTGCCATTGCGGGTAGGCCGGAGCCGCAGATCCTCTTCGATCAGGGTGAACGAGGAAAGGACGGCCTGCCAGCGCTCGTCGAGCAGGCGCCGCGGGCTCACCGCCGAGACCACGACCACGGTCCGCTCGCGCGACGCGAGCAGTTTCTCGATCAGGTCGAGCTTGCGGGCGTTGAATTCGGGATCCGAAATGCCATGCTCGAATCCCGCCAGCAGGACGTCCTTGGAGGAATCGAGGAGACTCCGGCAGTGCGCCTCCCAGGCCGCGCCGCCCGGCTCGGTCTTGCGCAGGTCGAAATATTCCAGCTTCGTCGCCTTGGCTTCGACTTCCGAGATCGGACACTTGCGGACCACGAAGAGGTTGCGGCCGGCGACTGGCGCCAAGCTCCCCTCCGCGAGCGACCAGAGCGGCTCGAGGAGATCCATCAGGAAGAGTCGCCGGCAGATGAAGAGCACGAGACGGGAGAGCAGGAGCTTTTACCGCGCGCCCGGCGCGAACCGCCGCGCCGACCTCTCCCGCGCCTTCGCGGCCTCCGTCTCCCGGTCGCGGGGGGGCGTCTGGGTCACCAGGGAGTCGAGCAGAGTGCGGGCCACCTCGGAGATCTGCTCCACGGCGGTCTCGAAGGCGGCTTCGTTCGCCTTGGAGGGGCGGGTGAAGCCGCTGATCTTCCGCACGAACTGCAGGGAGGCGTCGCGGATCTCCTCGTCGGTGACCGGCGGGTCGAAGTTGAAGAGCGGCTTGATGTTCCTGCACATGGGGGTCCCACCTCCTCCGCGCTGGTGTAGTCTGGACGCGGCCAGGCTGATTATCTCGTAGGAGGCCTCTATGTCCATCCGTCCGGTCAAACGGCTCGTCCGCTCCAAGCCCACGCTCGAAGGGGCCGGCGTGCACCTGCGCCGCGCCTTCGGCTTCGGCGATCCGTCCGAATTCGACCCCTTCCTCCTGCTCGACGACTTCCGCAACGACATCCCGGAGGACTATCTGGCCGGCTTCCCGTGGCACCCCCAC
>QHVW01000322.1 GCA_003223675.1 Acidobacteriota bacterium | reverse complement strand
GGAGGAAGAAGACGTTGCACATCAGGAAGCCGCGGTCGCTGCGCCCGATGTATTGGAACATCGCGTGATGGTTCGCCCACATGATACCGATGGTGACAAAGCTGAGAACGTAGCCGATATACGAGGGCCAGAGCGCCACCAGCGCCCGCGCCAGCCCGGTGCCCGACGCCTGGAGCGCCTCGGGCTCCGGCACCCGGATCTCCAGGATCAGCAGGGTGATCGCGATGGCGAAGACGCCGTCGCTGAACGCTTCGAGGCGGGTGGTCTCGGTGGTGTCGTCCGCCGGCTCGGCCGGGAGCAGGCTCGGCTCGGGATGGGCCACAGGCTGGGTCTCCCCTACGCCGCCGGCTGTTCCTTTTTCGCCGCCTCCTCCCCCGCCTCGATCTCTTCATGCGCCTGGAGGAAGGTCTGCGGATCGCTGAACACCTTGGCGATGTTCATCCCCTTGCGCACGGCGCCCAGGGAGACCTTGCCGGTGGCGAGGGCGAGGCCGAGGCCGAAATAGGTGCGGAATTTGCCGCGGTGGCGGTAGCGCACGTCGAGGACGTGGCGCCAGAGACGCGAGTATTCCTCATAAAAGTCGGCCAGCGGGAGCTTGGTCGGCAGCACGGCGTGGATGATGTCGTACATCTCCCATTGATGGGTCGTCACCTGGTGCTGGGCGGTCTCCCAGAGGTCGGTGCCGGGCAGGGGGGTGAGCACCGAGAAGCCGCTGTTGTAGGCGCCGGTCTCCTCGATCCAGTCGCGCAGGCGGGCGAAATCCTGGTGGTCCCAGGCGGGATCGACGATGAAGTTGGGCGTGTAGCCGACGCCGAGCTCGCGCAGGATGGCGAGCGCCCGGGCGTTGTTCTTCATCGTGTTGCTCTTGTTGACGCTCTTGAGCCCCTCGTCGGTGACCGCCTCCAGGCCGAGGAAGATCGCGAGGTGTCCGCAATCCTTCCACATCTCGATCAGATGGGGGAACTTGCAGATGATGTCGGTGCGCGTCTGCACGGTGAAATACTTGCGAATCCCGGCGGCCTTGATCTGCCGCGCCAGCTCCTCGCCCCGGCGGACGTCCATCCAGAAGATGTCGTCGGTGATGAAAACGTTGGGGGCCTCGATGGCCTTGAGCTCGGCCACCACCCGCTCGGGGGACTTCTCGCGGAAGGTGCTGTGGTGGAACTTCCACACCGAGCAGAAGTTGCACTTGAACGGACAGCCGCGGGCGGTCTCCATCAGCGCCAGGGGCTTGCGAAAATTGATGTAATAGTGGGGAGCGTAGTGCGAGATGAGGTGCCGGGCGGGCATGGGGAGCGTGTCGAGGTCCTCGCGCGCCGGCGCGGCCCCGGTGGCGTGCTGGAAATCGCCGCGGTTCAGCATCAGCCCCAGGACCTTTTCGAGATCGCCGCCGCGCTGGAGGGCGTCGACCAGCGGGAGCATGACCTCCTCGCCGTCGCCGATCGCGACGGCGTCGATCGCCGGATGGAGGAACCAGGCCGGATCGCGGGAGGCGTCGTGCCCGCCCACCAGGATGAAGGCGTCCGGCATCTCGCGGCGCACCCGCTCGGCCATGCGCAGGGTCCGGAAGCGCTCGGTGGTGAAGTTGCACTGGAGGCCCACCACGTTGGGCGCGAAGCGGCGGCAGAGCTCCAGGCCGGCCTCCTCCCCCTCGATCCGCAGATCGAAGATCCGGCACTCATGGCCCTCCTGCTCCAGCCCCCCGGCGATGGAGATCGGCCCCAGAGGCTCGACGAAGGTGAGCATCTCGAGGCCCAGGATGCCGCCGATCGGCGGTTTCAGGAATGCGATTTTCATGGATGCCCTCCAGTCTGTTCGTTCCAGATCGGGGGCAGTGTACACTACTCCCCGTGACCCCTCCCGGACACCCTCGGGCGATCTATGCCTGGCCGCGCCCTTCGAGCAGGGCCCGCAGCCGCGCCAGCTCGGCTTCCGCCGCCTCGGCCCGCTGGCGCTCCGCGTCGGCTCGTTGGCGCGCCGCCTCAGCCCGCTGGCGCTCCGACTCGACAAGCTCCAGAGCCACCTCGGCCCGCTGACGCTCCGCCTCGGCCCGCTCTTTCTGGGTCGGCACCAGAGTGCCGTCCGGACGGTACAGCCGGACCCAATCGGCCTCCTTGTCCTCCCGGAAACCGTGCCAGATGCCGAGGAAAAGCCCGAGCTGTCTGCTCCAGAGCCTCCCCTGGTCCCCCGGTGCCATCGGCTGGTAGGCGTCCCCGGCCAGCCAAAGGCCCTCCAGCTTCCGAGGCTCCGGGTCGTACATGTAGTACTCCGAGGTCCGGAAGACGCGGGCGTAGAGCTCCTTCTTCACCGTGCGGTCGATCTGGGCGGTGGAAGGGGACAGCAGCTCGACGATGAGGTCGGGGAGGCGTCCACCCTCCAACCAGGAGATCCAGGCTCTGCGGAGGCGTCCGGGCTCATCGATGCCGGTGACCCAGAAGACGTCCGGCCCCCGGAAGGGCGCCCCCTTAGTCACCACCTCCCGCGCCTGCTCCACCGAGTAGTAGACGAACATGTTGCCGCCGGCGTAGGTGTCAGTCCGCCCCTGCTCCACCATCGCCTGGTGGAGGAGCTCGCGGAGAAAGGCATGCTGCATGACGTGCCAATCGGATTCCAAAGGCTCCCCGTCGTCGTAGACCAGCTCAAAGGGCAGGGTCGCGAGCGCCGAGGCGATGGGCTGACTCATGGCGTGCTCCCTTTCGGGATCGTTTCCGGAGAGATTTTATTCCACATTGTCGTGTGAAGGGAAGAGGGTAGGCCCGCTCCCATCCCCTGCGAAGGATAACACGGGCGGCGGCCAGGAGCTGATACTGCCGCCCCGGCTCGGTGGCCGGCTCGCCCAGGGAGGCGGGCCGATGGGAGACGGTGAAGGCGCTCTCCAGAGCTGGAGCGGCGCATGTGGATAAGCCCTCGCGGGCGGCGCCGATCATACATCGCCTGGTACGGGCTTTGTATCTCTTTCCGATTGAACGAACCGAAGAGGCTTCGTCCACCTTGAGAAAACAGCCAGAGAGAGCCCGTTCGGATGGAAAAATTACGCATCGCCCAGGTCGCGCCCCTATATGAAAGCGTCCCTCCCAAGCTCTATGGCGGCACCGAGCGCATCGTCTCGTACCTGACCGAGGAGCTGGTCCGCCAGGGGCACGAGGTCACCCTATTCGCCAGCGGCGACTCGGTCACCCGGGCGCGGCTGGTGGCCGGCTGCCCCCGCTCGCTCCGCCTGGACCCCGGCTGCGTCGACCCCCTGGCCCATCATCTGGTCCTGATCGAGGAGGTCTTCCGCCGGGCGGACGACTTCGACGTCGTGCATTTCCATATCGATTACCTGCATTTCCCGGTCACCCGCCGGCTGCCGGTCCCCCACGTCACGACGCTCCACGGCCGGCTGGACATCCCCGACCTCGTGCCGCTCCACCGGGAGTACCAGGGGATGCCGTTGGCGTCGATCTCGGACGCCCAGCGCGCTCCCCTCCCCTGGCTCAACTGGCAGGCGACCGTCCACCACGGGCTGCCGGCGGACCTTCATTGTGGCATCGACGAGCCCGAGGCCCACCTGGCCTTCCTCGGCCGCGTCTCCCCCGAGAAGGGGCTCGACACCGCCATCAAGATCGCCGGCCGCGCGGGGCTCCCCCTGCGCGTGGCGGCCAAGGTCGACCGCGCGGACCTCCTCTATTACGAAGAGACCATCAAGCCGCTGCTCGACCAGCCGCACGTCGACTTCGTGGGGGAGATCGGCGAGGCGGAGAAACAGCGCTTCCTGGGCAACGCCCGGGCCCTGCTCTTCCCCATCGACTGGCCGGAGCCGTTCGGGCTGGTGATGATCGAGGCCATGGCCTGCGGCCCGAGATCGTGAACGAAGGGGAGACCGGATTCGTGGTTTCCACGATCGAGGAGGCGGTCGCGGCCGTGGACCGGCTGGACGAGATCTCCCGCCGCGGCTGCCGGGCGGCGTTCGAGCGGCGGTTCACGGCCCAGCGCATGGCGCGCGACTACGTGCGGATCTACCGGCAACAGATCGAAAGGAACCCTCATGGAAGAGAAGACCACGCAAGCCCAGGAGCCGTACTCCATCCTGGCTACGGGCTCGCGCCCAGATGAGCGCACCCGCGTCCTGAAGCACGGCGAGAGCTTCGGAGTCTTCGACCGCGGCGGAGCCATCCGCTCGGAAGGCCTGGGAGAGCTCGGGCTCTTCCATCGGGGGACCCGCTTCCTCAACACCTTCGAGATCTTCCTCGACAACCAGCGCCCGCTGCTGCTGAGCTCGACCGTGCGGCGCGACAACGCGCTGATCGTCGATCTCACCAATCCGGATCTCGCGGGCGGCAAGGCCCTCCCCCGCGACACCATCCACGTCTTCACCACGAGCTTCCTCTGGGAAGGGGTCTGGTACGCGCGGCTTCGCCTCCACAACTACTCCCTGCTGCCGGTCGAGATCCACCTGGCCATCCGCTTCGGAGCGGACTACGCCGACATCTTCGAGGTGCGGGGGACGCCCCGGCAGCGGCGCGGGCACAAGCTGGACCCCGTGGTGGGACGCGGCACGGCCGTCCTCGGCTACGAGGGGCTGGACGGCGAGGTCCGGCGCACCCGCCTGACCTTCTCCCCCGCTCCGGCCGAGCTGACCGACTCGCTCGCCGCCTTCGACCTGCGCCTGCCGCCCCGCGGCGAAGAGACGATCGACCTCACGGTCGCCTTCGAATCCGGCCGCGACGAGCCGCGGCCTCTTCCCTTCGCCGAGGCCCTGGAGCGCTCCACCGCCACCCTGGAAGCCCGGCGGGCCGGCATCGCCTCGGTCCACAGCTCCAACGAACGCTTCGACGACTGGCTCGGCCGCTCGGCCACCGACCTCCAGATGATGGCGACCGAGACCCGGCACGGCCTCTACCCCTA
>QHVW01000321.1 GCA_003223675.1 Acidobacteriota bacterium | reverse complement strand
TTGACGGCCACCGACATGGCTGAGATCTCGGTGAAGGTGACCATCTGGCCCCAGACGTCCATCCGCTTGCCGGGGCTGAACTGGGGGCCCGAGAGGGGGACGTAGGCGAACCACCCGGCGTCCGGCCCGGTGTTGAGGAAGAACGCCGTGTAGAGGAAGAGCCCGCCGATCAGATAGACGTAGTAGGAAAAAGCGTTCAATCGCGGGAAGGCCATGTTGCGCGTGCCCACCATCAGCGGCACGAAATAGACCCCCAGGCCCAGCATGATGGGCACGGCGAAAAGGAACATCATGGTCGAGCCGTGGGTGGTGAAGATCTCGTTGTAAAGATCGGGATTGAGGAAGCCGTTCTCGGGCCTGGCGAGCTGCACGCGCATCATCAGCGCCTCGATCCCCCCCAGGGCGAAAAAGATCAGGGCGGTGACGATGTAGCGGACGCCGATCTTGGTATGGTCCACCTCGGCGAGCCACCCCCAGAGGCCGGAGGCGTACTCCCAGGTCCGCTCGAGCAGCAAGCGATCCTCGGCGTCGGCACTATCAGCGGGATCCGCCACCAGCCCCCTGTCGATCGGCTCCGCGCTCATTTGAGACTCTCCAAATAAGCCAGCACCGCCTGCAGATCCTCGGAGGTGAGGCTGTTGGCGGGCATCTGATTTCCGGGTTTGATCGTTTGCGGATCGACGATCCAGCCGCCGAGGTTGCCGCGGGTGTTGGGCAGCGTGGCGGCGGCGAGGGTGCGGCGGCTGGCGAGATGGGTGAGGTCCGGGCCGAGCTTGCCCGAGGCCTGCGTCCCCTGGATGTTGTGACAGATCGCGCAGGGACCGGCTTCCACCACCTGCCGGCCGTGCTGCAGGAGCGGATCGGCCGGCGGAGGCGGCGTCTGGAGCTGGCCGGCGTACCAGGCCGCGTATTGCGCCGGCGGATCGGCGATCACCAGCAATCCCATGTGGGCGTGCTGGTGGCCGCAGAATTCGGCGCAGGAGCCGCGGTAGACGCCCGGACGGTCGGCCTGGATCCAGATCTCCGAGCTGTGGCCGGGGATCAGGTCCCGCTTGCCGTGCAGGCTGGGGACCCAGAAGCTGTGGATCACGTCGGCCGACGCCAGCTCGACCCGCACCGGCTGGCCGGCCGGGATGTGGATCTCGTTGGCGGTCTGCACGATGTGCTCCGGCACCGGGTCCTTGTACTCCACCTCCCACCACCACTGGTGGCCGGTGAGCTTGACCGTGATCGCCTTCGAGGCGCGCAGCGACTCGATCGCCCGGCCCGTGGAGACGCTGGCGAACAGCAGCACGAACAGGACGAGGACGGTCACCCCGACCGCGCCCGCCACCACCCGGCTCATCCGCTCGCGCCGCTCTGGAGGAATGGCGCCCGGCGGTCCGCTCTCCCGCGGGGGCCGGGTGATCGCGGCGCCCAGGGCCACCATCACCGCCACGAAGACGACCGAGCAGACCCAGAACATCAGCCACCAGAGGCCCTCGATATGGGCGGCCTGCACCCCGTGCGAATGGTAGGCGGTGTGGCCGCCGATCCAGTTGGGGAGGAGGAAAGCGATCATCCCGGATGACTCGCTTTCTCCGTCTTCTCTCCCTTCGCCGGCATCGCCTGCTCGGAGGGGTGCGGGAAGAGCTCGTCGCTGCGGGTGGGCCGCTCCGGCTTCGGCACCTGGCCCGAGAGCGTGCGCACGTAGGCGGTGATCATCCAGACCTGATCGTCCGGGATGTGGCCGCCGTAGGAGGGCATGCCGTTCGGCCGCCCCTGGATGATCGTGTCGTGGATGTTCTGGCCGCTGCCGCCGTAGATCCACTGCTCGTCCATCAGTGGCGGGCCGATGCCGCCGCCGCCGTGGAAGTGGCACCCCACGCAGTTGTACTGCTCATAGAGCCGCTCCCCCTGGTTGATCGCCCAGGCGTTCCCTTCATAGGGACCGCCCGCGGCCTGCTTGGGGGCCGCCTGGCCGGGCTGCAGGCTCACCAGCCGCACCGGCTCCGGCCGGGCGTTCTCCGCCGGCAATGAATGGAATTTCCGCGCCTCCCGCGGGCAGCCGGCGAGCGCGAGGCCCGCCACGGCGCAGGAGACGAAAACGAAACCGCGAGCGCGTCGCATGGCGTCCTTTCCTTCCTCTCAAGTCGCTCCCACCCGCGGGATTCCATAACGATCCAGCAGGGCGTCGATCTCCGGTTGCCGGCGCTCGATGAACGAATCGAGCTCGGCGTGCAGCTTGTCGTCCCCGCGCCGCACCGCCATCGAGACGTCGAACACGAAGGGGAGGAACGGCCGGTCGATCTGCGGCGAGACCGGCACCAGCTCCAGCGGCACCTTCTGGCGCGGCGCGAAGTAGCCGGCGAGCGGCCCCCAGACCACCGCCATGTCGACGTCCCCCTTGGCGACCGCCTCGACGATGCGGGCGGGAGGGTTGGGCTGGGAGTAGTCGCCGTACACCGAATAACCCTTGATGTTGTCGACGATCCCCCGGTTGGCGAGGGCGTGCGCCGGCGGCGAGTTGGTGCCGTCGTCGCCGATCATCTGCACCCCGATGCGCAGCTTGCGCAGGGCCGGATCGTCGAACGAGCGGACGTCGATCCCCCGGTCCCTGCGGGAGACGAAGACGTAGGTGGACCGGTAATAGGGACGGGTGGTGAAGGCCAGCTCGACGCTGCTGGGCAAACCCATCATCACGTCGCACGTGCCCGCCTTGAGCGTATTGCGGATGAACCCCCGGTGCTGCGGCCACCAGGTGTAGACCAAGCGGGCGTGGAGGTCCCTGGCCACCATCTCGGCCAACCGGTTCTCGAAGCCCTCCTCCTGCCGGTTCGAATAGGGCAGATTGTTGGGGTCCGCGCACACCCGCAGCTCGCGGACGGGCGCCGGAGCGGCGGTGCCCTTTCCGGAGCAGGCGGCGGCAAGGACGGCCACCGCCATCAACGCCATCCCCCTACGGCAACGCGAAGACATACAGCATGCCTCCGGGGGTCGAATATTTGGGCAGATCGCCCATGGCGCCCACGAAGCCGAGGGCGGCGGTGGCGTCGCGCGGATCGAGCTTGCCGGCCACCACGGCGCCGGACCAGCCCCCCACTCCCGAGAGAATTGCCACGTACTGCTTGCCGTCCGGCCCCTTGTAGGTGACCGGCTGGCCGATGATCCCGGAGCCGGTCTTGAACTTCCACAGCTCCTGGCCGGTGAAGGCGTCCACCGCCTTGAACCACCCCTCCATCGTGCCGTAGAAGACCACGTCCCCCGCGGTCGCCAGGGCGCCGCTCCAGGCCGGGAAGAATTCCTTGATCTGCCAGCGGGGCTTGTGCGCCGCGAGGTCCCAGGCGGTGAAGAAGCCGCGGTTGCCGCCGGGGCCGGGGTACATCCGCACGTTGGCGCCCACGAAGGGCGTGCCGGCGATGTAGTTGGCCTCCATCCCCTGGAAATCCATGCAGAGGTTGTTGTGAGGCAGATAGAGCAGCCCCGTGTGCGGCGAGAAGGCGGACGGCTGCCAGTCCTTGGCTCCCGGCGCCGACGGGCAGATCTGGCGCACGGTCTTCCCCGCTCCGGTCGTCTTCT
>QHVW01000320.1 GCA_003223675.1 Acidobacteriota bacterium | reverse complement strand
ATGAACGATGTCGAGGGCGGTGAAGGCGAGATCGAATCTCCGGCGCGCTCCCAAAAAGGAGGCATGGAGGTCGTGGAGCCTGGCCTTCAGCCGGAGATCCCCCGAGCTCTGGAGGAGGAAGCTGAAGGCGGTCCCGAACGCCCGCTCGGCTTCGTCCAGATCGTCGCGGGCCCGCAGGGCGTTCCCCAGCTCTCCCCAGGCGCGGGCCTGCCAATCGGCCGCATCCTTCTCGTCGTGCCAGCGTGGATTCAGTGTACCCGCCAGCCTCACCGCGAAACGGGCCAGCTCCACCATCTCCTGGGGGTTCTCGTGCCGAACGGCCCAGCTCCGGTCGAGGAGCGCCCTCAGCACCCCCAGGCCCTGCAGGCTGATCTCCGACCGGTCGATGAGCGCCTGCAGCCCTCCCCCGGCTTCGAGCAGGGCGGCGACCCTGCGCTGGCGGATTTCCTCAGAGCGGTGATACTGCTGTTGGAAGCGGAGAGTCGAGAAGGTGCGGTCCAGCGCCTCGTCGTAGGCTCTGGAGGATTCCGGGGAGGCCTCGATTCCGCGAGCGGGGCCCAGACCCTCGAAGGAGGAAGCCAGGAGAGCGCTGCACGAGCGGCACCCCCGGAGCAGATGGCGGACGACGGCTTTCAAGGGGACGGGAGGCAGGCTCCCCTTCGCGAACGCTTCCAAGTCGGATGAGGTGGGGTGCTCGCTCAACTGATCCTCCCTGTGACTCCGTGGATTCTCTCACAATGGAACCTCTGTTTCCACCAAGGAAGAGAAGTTTTTTTTCCCGGGCCCTGCTTAGCGTCTTCGCGGGAAATGTACCCCTCTGGGGCCTTTACACAGCGGTAAATCGATGCGGATTCTAACTCCATAGGGCAGAAAAGTCGATAAGAGGCTACGAGCTCATTTCAGGTGAGGGACCCGCGACACCGCCCCCTCCAGGGTGAGAGGGCGGAGATCTGAGGTCAACCGTTCGGGTCGACGCCGAGCCCTATGGTAGACCCGGTCGTGCAAGAAGAGCCGGAAGCTCCCGGGGGCTGGGTGCCGGTGCAGCCGTTGGGATCTATGCCAGGCCCAATCTTCTCCAAGGGTCCTGTCCTGGCAGAGGGTTTGTGCGCCTGGGCATGCCCGCTCACCGTCGTTGGGGCCGGTCCTGCCCAGAGATTGAAAAGCCAGCTCCGGAGGCTCTCCACGTTCAAGCCGGCGGCCTGAGCCGGCGGTGGGGTGGTGAGGGACAGGATTGCCAACAAGGCGCCCCCGGCCAGGATACGTTTCAAGGTTTGCTTCGCCATTTCGATGCTCTCCCCCGTCCGCGGAGCAGGGTAGGGACCGGCATGGCCCCGGCGCCCGCGGACGCGACATCTCACGATTTCATGTGCCGAGTCTGGCAGAGAACGAGGCGGTCTCACGCTCTCCCATATAAAGGAATGGGGAGATCTCGCCTTTCGGCAACCCCAAGCTCGGTCCAATCTTTCGCGGACGCGATTAGAGCATGTTTCCCAATGATAACGCAACCTACGGACAAAAATCGCCGCTTGAAGTAAATCGAGATTAGATCTAATCAGAATCAGATTTCTATTGACACTGACGGTACTAGTAGGGCAATATCAGCCCGTTGCTGGCGAATATCATCTCGGTGGGAGGGTTGGCCTTATACCTGGCTTGAGCTTCCGGGTGCCAATGCAGGCTCCGGATCTTTGAACCCAAAGGAGGTTCATATGTTGTCGCAAGGTGTCAAAGCGTCTGTTGTGCCGTCCTCGGGCTGGACTCTGCCGGAGCTGCTGCGGCAGATCCAAGGCCCGCCCGAGGGCCACTTCCTGAAGCCGGAGCGCGTGCAGGAAGAGCTGATGGCGATGCCCGGCTGGCGGGGCATCCTCAACTTCAGGGCGATCGATCACGTCCGCCGGTTTCCCACGGCCGAGGTGGCGTCCAAGTTCGCGGGCTACGTCTCGGCGTTTGCCCAGGAGCTCGGCCAGCTCGCCTCGGTGGTGCAGACCCTGGAGCACGTCACCGTCACATTGACCGGCCGCCATCCCGGCGGCCACGTCGGAATCACCCGCGCCGTGCTCGACTTCGCGAAGCGGCTGGGGTGAGAAAGGAAAAGAAAGGAAACGATCATGCCAAACAAAGCATTCGCAGACGTCATCACCGAATGGGCGAAGCTCCTCGCGACCGTGGCCGCGAACAAGGACGATCTCCAGTCCGTCGACAGTTACCGCCAGCAGCTCGAGGCCGAGGTCACGACGGCCCGGGCGGCCAACGTGCGGCAGTCCACGGCTCTGGCGGAGGCGCAGCAGGCCACCCGGGACCTGGAGGCTTCTCTCAAGCAGGGGCACGAGCTGGCGGACAAGCTCCGCTTCGGGATCAAGTCCAAGTACGGCAAGCGCAGTGAGAAGCTCAAGGAGTTCGGGCTGAAGGTCTTCCGCGGCGGAAAGAGGAAGAAGAGCGCCAGCGGGACGCCACCGCCGCAGGGTGGCTCCACGCAGGGGACCTCGCCGCCGCCGCAGGTGGGACCGCCCCAGGGGGCCTCACCGCCACCCGTAGCAACGAAGACGGCTCCCCAGGGGGCCACGAGCGAGCCGCATAACCCGTCGTAGCAATCCTTTCCAGGAGGGGCGTGTTGGAGGCACGCCCCTCCGTTCCCGGGAAGCCGTGGGGGTATTATACCTCAGAGGGTGTCTCGAAAGTGGCGATTCCGTCTGGACCCCCACTGTAGAGACGCCCCGTGGGGCGTCTCCGGGGCGGAGAGGACGATCCCAAGTGCCACGGCGCGCCCGCGGGGCGTCTGAGAGAGCACGGGCGAGGTCGCCGCCTCAGAGACGCCCCACGGGGCGTCTCTACAGTGGGGGCACCCTTTCGAGACACCCTCTCAGGCAAGGCTCGGCCTTGAGGTGGAATCTCAAGCACGCTCTTCATCAGGACCCCGGCATCCGGAGGGTGAAGAAATCCGCCAGCCGGGAGGCGGCCGGCGGATCGAGATTGCCGAGGCTGATCACCACGTACCCGAGCTGCGGGAAGATACGGAGATCGCCATTGATGCCCGGGGCCCCGCCGCTGTGGCCGTAGCTCCGCAGCATCCCCTCTCCTCGCACGCTGAAGCCGTAGCCGTAGTCCCCCTGGTGGGGCGTGGTCGCCTCCGCGAAGAGCGCCTGCGAGATCAGCTTCCCGGATTCGAGCGCCTGGGCGAAGCGCAGGAGATCGCCGGCGGTCGAGTAGCCGCCGCCCGCCGAGGTGCCCCGCCAAGGGAGGGTGTCGGTGTTCGGCACCCACTGGGCGTTTTTGCGCAGGTAGCCCACGGCGCGGTGCGGCACGCTGTCGGCCTCGGGGAGGGAGGCGGTGGCGGTCATGCCGGCCGGCAGGAAGATCCTGTCGCGCACGTAGTCGTAGTAGGACGTGCCGGTCACTCTTTCGATCAGCGCGCCGAGCAGGATGAAGCCGTAGTTCGAATACCGGAACCGTTGGCCCGGCTCGCCGTCGAGCCCGCGCGATCCGTAGAGCTTCAGGTAGTCGGCGAGCTCGCGCAGGGTGAGGCGGTTCTTCTCGAAGTCCGGGCCGAAGATGTCGCCGGTCCCCCCGGTGTGCGTGAGCAGATGCCGCACGGTGACCTTCGAGGCGACGTCCTGGTTTGGATAGTCGGTGAGGTACTTGCCGATCGGATCGTCCAGCGCGATCTTGCCCGCCTCCACGAGCTGCAAGGTCGCGACGGCGGTGAACATCTTGTTCATCGATCCGAGGCGGAACTGCGTATCGAGCGTATTGGGGGCGCCGGTCTCCCGGTTGGCGCGGCCTAAAGGCTTCCGCAGCAGGACCTTGCCGTGCCGCGCCACGAGCACGACGCCGGAGAAGCGGTCCTTTTTCGCCAGCTCCTCGGCGCGGGCCGAGAGCGCCGCCAAGGCCCCGGCTTCCGTCAGGCGTGGAATCGCGAGGTCCGGTGGGCGGGGGACGGCTTCGATGGTGGCGACCAGGAGCTTCGGCGGGTCGTCGGCGCTCACCCCCATCTCCAGCCGGGCGACGGTGTCCGAAACATTCTCCTGGAGCAGCGCGACGAGGGACAGGGGCTCGCTCTTCTCGACCCGCAGCAGGGTGAAGCCGCCGGTCGAGTCCTGGAACGCCAGCCGGTCTTCCATCGGCGGCGCGTCTTTCCTGGGGTAGGCCGCGTCGAACGCGCGGTACCGCGCGGGATCCCCAGAGTTGAGCGCCGTGAGCCAGGCCGCGAAGACCTTGCCGGCCGGGGTGCTCGGGATCTCCACCTGCCCGCTGGGAGGAGCGGCGTCCGGCTTCACCTCCATCCTGGCTCCGATCTGGTCCGGGCCGAAGAGCTCCCGGAAGCCCATCCCGGTGACCTTCCCCCGGCCGTCCCGCTGGAAATGGATGCGGGCCGGCGACTGCTCGGGATGGAAGAAGAAATCGTCCCGGGACGCCGCCAGGATCTCATGCCTGTCGCCGCCGGCGCGCTGCGAGAAGAGCTTGTTCCCCTCGCGGGTGATCGTCCGGAAGGTCCTCTCGTCGAAGCGATAAACGCCCACGTAGTCGTCGAGCGTGGCGGGGTCGAGGTCCACGGCCTTGCGCTCCTCGACCGGCTTGCCCAGCGCTTTCATGGTGATGCGGAAGGCCAGGTGCGCCGGGGACGGCTCGTGCCCCAGAACATTCGAGAGGACGATCACCACCAGGCGCTGGCCCGGGACGCGCAGGAGCTCGGAGTTGAATCCGGGCACGCCGCCACCGTGCTCGAAGAGGAGCGTCCCATCCTCGTCCAGGATTCCCTGGCCGCAGGAGTAGGTGGTGATCTGACCGGAGGCGAGCCTCGCCGGCATGCTCATCCGCTCGAGAGAGACCTTCTTCAGGAGCTTTTCGCTCGCCAGGGCCTCGGACCACAGCGCCAGGTCGTCCA
>QHVW01000319.1 GCA_003223675.1 Acidobacteriota bacterium | reverse complement strand
GAGAGCTTTCGCCAGGTCGGCAAGAGCTTTACGGATCTTCTGGCTTGGCCGCTTTGCCATGGGCTTGGTAGAAACTGCGGACGCGGGCCCAACGCTCTCGTGCCAACTCGTTGTCGCGACGGCGAGCTTCATTTTCAGCGGGGGGCCAGCCGTGCATTTCACCGAACAGATCCATCAGTGCCAACGCCCCCTGGACGGCCGCGGCGGCATCAGGCCCTGCCTTGCGGCGTTCTTCGCGCTCCCGCCTCTCAACAGCCTCCCATCCCCTCACCATGCGGCGCACGTCTTCCGGATTCATACGGACAGGATATCACGACCCCGTATTCCAGAGGTGTAACGGCTGCCTCGGAGTGGGAGCCCAATAAGAGGTAAAGGAGATTCCCATGCGCCCGATCCTTGGCTCGCCTGCCGTTTGTGTTCTCGCTCTGTTCCTTACCCCCTCGTGGGCCGGGGCCGCGACCTGCCCGTTCAACATCCCGGTGGTGAGCCTGGGGCCGTCGAACGACCCCAGCGGCTTCCACTGGTCGGCGCCGATCCGACCCCTCGGAGACGCCTGCCTGTCGGCAATCGAGGTCGATCCGGCCGACGAGCAGACCTGGTACGCGGCCGGAATCAACGGCGTCTACCAGACCCACAATGGAGGGCACACCTGGACCCACCCTCTGGCCGGCGCGGTGAGCTCGCAGGGGCTTCGGCTGGTGCCCGGCTCCCCCTCCCTGGTCTACGCCGGCGTGGGGAACCGGCTCTTCCTGAGCCGGGACAAGGGGAAGAATTGGACCCAGATCGGCCTCTTTCCGCAGCCGATCGAATCGGTCTTCGTCTCGCGTGTGGGAGCGGGGCGGATCTTCATCGGCTTGACCTGGAGCGGCTCCGCCGCCGCCAACGGCATCTTTGTCTCCGGCAACCTCGGGGGGGCCTTCTGGCAGAAGAAGCTCTTTCCCAACAACCCGAAGAACCTGATCGTCTGGGACATCGAGGCAAACCCCCAGGACGCCGCCCTCTACGCCCCTTGCGAGATCGCCAACCACCCGCAGCCCTACCACCCGCCCCTCTACCGCTCACTCGACGGCGGCATGACCTGGGTGGACGTGGCGGGGAACCTCCCCTGGCACGGGGTTGCGGTGCAGATCCGGCCGGCCGACGGCTTCGTCTACGCTCTGCTGGAAGGGCCGGGGATCTTCGGCTCGGCCACCCAGGGGATGAGCTGGACCGCGCCGGCTCAGTCGCAGGGGCTGGGCGTCGCCCTCCTGATGGATCCGCTCAAGCCGACCCGCCTCTATGCCGGGCGCCAAAAGGTGCAGCTCCTGACCGGCGGGGTCTTCCATTCGAGCGACGGAGGCAGCACCGTACAGCCGATCGGCCTCCAGGGCGGGACGGTCGGCGATCTCGCCTTCAACGGCGCGACCACCCGACTCTACGCGACCGTCTACGCAAGCGGCATCTACCGCGCGACCATCCCGCCGGCGTTCCTGCCGTAGTGTAGGCGCCTAAACCACTGGAGCGCCGAGGCAGCGCTGCAGCAGACGAGCGTCTCCGAGCCGCTCCGCGTACGCGGCGAAGGCGGGGGTGGGGCCGCGCCAACGGAGCTCTTCGATATCGCCGAAGAGAGGCGCGTCGGTCCGGAGCGTCGCCAGGTCCTTGAACCGCAGCGCCAGATCGCGGTCCCGCAGGACGCCGGGAGGGAAGCTCTCGAGGATACCGTAGCGGTTGAGGAGCTGCGCCGCCGTCTTGGGCCCGATTCCGGGAATGCCTGGATAACCATCCGCGGCGTCGCCGACGAGAGCCAGAAAATCGGGGATCAGGCCGGGGGCGACCCCGAATTTCTCGCGGACCCCGTCCGCGGTGAGGATCTTGTTCCCTCGGCGGTCGACCTGCACCACCCGGTCCTCGCGGACGCACTGCGCCAGGTCCTTGTCCGGTGTCCAGATGCAGACCTTCTGCACGCTTTCGTCGGCCGCGGCGATGCGGGCGGCGGAGGCCAGCGCGTCGTCCGCCTCGAGCTCGACCATGGGCCAGACGGCGACACCCATGGCGGCGAGGGCCTCTTCCAGCGGGTGGAATTGCGCGAGGAGCGCGCGCTCGACTCCCTGCGCCGTCTTGTAGCCGGGCCAGAGACGGTTCCGGAAAGACTCGATGACGTGGTCCGTCGCCACGCCGAGGTGCGTCGCCCCCTTCTCGATCATTTCCAGCACCGTATGCAGCACGCCGGTCACGGCCCCGAACGGCGCAAATTTGCACTGGTCAAAGCGGTCCTTCTCGAAGCGGCGCCGGCCATAATAATGGCGGAACAGCTCGTAGGTGCCGTCGAGGAAATGAACCATCATGGCGTCACTCGGTTCGTCGTGGCAGGCAGATCGTGAGCTCCGAAGTCTACGCCGTCAGCTTACATGGGACCCAGGATGGGCGCCACCCGACCCGCCGCTTAGGCTACCGGGCGGCTGCTTACCGTGCTCCGGCCGCGAGGTCGATGCAGATGCGAATGGATCGTGGTACGCCAGGGAGTCTCGTAATGAAGCCACGGCGTTCGAGCATTTGCATCATCTGATTGACACTCGGTGCCGAGACCAGGAAGTGCCGCTGAATGTCCGACTCAGCAGGTGCTCTGCCAAAGCGGTCCATGTACTTGGCAATGAAAGCGAGGTATTCGAGCTGCCGTTTGGTGGGACGCTCCGCCGCGTCCGGTGCTTCCGGCGTAACCGCATCCTCCACACGCGTGAGCAGTTGGGAGCTCGCTTCAACGTGCAGAACGGTGCCGTCTGAGAATCG